>JBKPBQ010000094.1:0-9983 GCA_046726955.1 Acidobacteriota bacterium | reverse complement strand
GTCCAGGACGGGATCACGCTCCTCGTCGGCCAGGCCGTGAACCTGACCCCGAGCATGAAGGTCACGGGAGGCCAGGAGACGGTCACGGTCACGGGGACGCCCACCGTGGACACGTCGCGCACGGAGGTCAGCAACACCCTCAACGACACGACGATCTCCACGACTCCCGTGCTCGGCCGCAAGTTCGAGGACCTGCTGACCCTCACCCCAGGCGTGAGCGTCGTGCAGGGCCCGGACGGCGACGAGATCACGTTCGCCGGGCAGCGCGGCGTCTTCAACAACATCAGCCTCGACGGCGGCGACTACAACAACGGTTTCTTCGGCGAGCAGATGGGCGGCCAGCGCGCCGCCATCGACATCACGCTGGAGGCGGTGAAGGAGTTCCAGGTCGTGGCGCAGGGCGCGCCCGCCGAGTTCGGGCGCACCGCGGGCGGCGTCGTGAACGTGATCACGAAGTCGGGCACCAACGAAACGCACGGCAGCCTCTTCTACTTCCAGCGGCTCGAGGGCCTGACCTCTGACACCTCCGACGGGAAGCCGCTCAAGGACTTCCACCGCGAGCAGTTCGGGGGCACGCTCGGCGGACCGCTCGTCAAGGACAAGGCGTTCTTCTTCGCCGCCCTCGAAGGGATCCGCGAGAACCTGCAGCGGCCGAACCTCTCCGATCCCCTCGGCTCCTGCCCCGTCTCGAGTCCCACGATCGGGTCCAACGAGGGCCTCATCAACGTCAACGCCGAGTGCCAGCGCCTCGCCCTCCTGAGCTTCTTCCAGGCGACGCGCGGCCAGGACGAGGGTACGCCCATCGACCACAAGATCAACAACACCGCGTTCCTCGGCAAGATCGACTGGCTCGTGAACCCGAACAACAACCTCTCCTTCTCCTGGAACTTCGACTACTCGAAGAACACGAACCAGACGTTCGACGTGGCCACCTACGGCACGTCAGCCAACGGCATCGAGGGCCCGTCCAAGATCAACGTCGGGAACATCAACCTCTTCAGCACGCTCTCCGCGACGAAGCTCAACGAGTTCCACGTCACGTACTCGCGCGAGGACCGGCCGCGCTCGGCCATCCCCTCGAACGTCCCCGCCGATACCGCGATGGGCTTCGCCACCACCTTCCGCTTCGGCAACCCGTTCTTCCTCGGCCCCAACATCGACGAGCTGATCACGCGCTGGCAGTTCAAGGACAACTTCTCGGTCGTGCACGGCAACCACACCTTCAAGTTCGGCGGGGAGTGGCTGCACACCAGGAACACGCAGGTGTTCCGTGGCTTCTTCGAGGGCCGCTACATCTTCGACAGCGTCACCGGCTTCCTTCGCTACGCGTCGCCAGCGGCGGCCGGCGGCTACGGACCCAACGCCGTGGGCTGCTCGGACGGCAGCTACGTGACGTACCCGACGCCGTGCCCGGGGGGTACCACGACCACCGGCGGCCCGCTCCTCCTCTATCTCGGGAGCGCCGACAACAGCGGGTTCCCGACCGACGCCGCGGGTGCTTCGGACATCACGAACAACGAGTTCTCACTCTTCGCCCAGGACAAGTGGCAGGCGCGTCCCAACCTCACGATCAACTACGGCATCCGCTGGGACGCTCAGTACATGCCGGAGACGGTGGATCCGCACACCACGGCGTTCGCGCAGTTCCTCGGCGATCCCCGCTTCCCTTCGGACGGCACGATCCCGGATCAGACCGCCCAGTTCCAGCCGCGCGTCGGCGCCGCCTGGGACGTGAAGAGCAACGGAAAGTCGGTCGTGCGTGCCAACTTCGGCATCTACTACGCCCGGCAGAACATGCTGAGCCAGGTCGGCTCGGTGACCACGAACGGGCTCCAGCAGAAGACCGACTTCGCGAACACGGCCAATCGATTGGCCTTCGGGGCCCCGACCCCCACCTGGCCGAACATCTTCCCGCCCACGGCGGTGCCTCCGGGAACGTTCCCGCTCTTCACCGGTGTGCGCGTGTTCGACCGCGACTATCAGAACCCGCGGATCATCAGCTGGAACGTCACCTACGAGCAGGAGCTCGCGCCCAACTGGTCGGCCTACGTGGACTTCACCTGGGCGAAGGGCCAGCGCCTCACGCGGTTCCTGAACTACAACGCGCACGGGACGGGCGTCGCCCCGAATCAGCCAGCCACGCGCGACACGACCACCTACACCGGGGCCAATCCGTTCGAGCTCGCGCTCGGCGACGTGTTCGTGACCAACAGCCGCGGCCACTCGCTCTATAAGGGCGGGACGATCGGGCTCCGCAAGCGCTTCTCCGACAAGTACCAGCTCGAGGGCAACTACGTGCTCTCGAAAGACGAGGACGACGACTCCAACGAGCGCGATCCGTTCACCGACCGCTCCTTCAACTTCTACGACCTCAACCAGGACTACGGCCCGTCCGACCGCGACATCCGCCACAAGTTCAACTTCTTCGGCTACGCGGAGCTGGGCCCCATCCAGGCCAACGCGCGCATCCAGGCGCGGTCCGCCCAGCCCATCACCACCTCGCCGCGCGTGCTGAACGGCAACGACCGCGGCCGCAACTGGGACCGGAAGGACAACAAGTACTTCTCGTTCGACTGGCGCGTGCAGTGGCCGATCAAGCTCGGCAAGGACATGGTCCTGATGCCGATCCTCGAGATGTTCAACACGTTCAACAACGACAACAACATCAACACGCTCTCGACGCCCGCGCTCTTCGACTTCAGTGGCTTCCTGCGCCTCGGCGTGGGCGACCCGCGGCAGGTGCAGCTCGCGGTGAAGTTCACCTTCTAGGTCGTCCCGGTCGCTCCAGGGGGGTGCGCGTCGGCACCCCCCTTTTTTTGTCGCCGCGTTGAAGCCTAACGCAGGCGCTCGACGATCCGTCGAGCCGCCGCGTCCGCGCCCGAGAGGTCGGGAGCCGGGGGCATCGGTGCTTCGAGCGCCTCGCCGAGCGGCACCTCCAACCGGCCGGTGCGGAAGTCGGCGTTGCTGACGTAGGCGGTGGCGAGGTAGCGCTTCATCTCCGCGACCATGATCGGGTATTCCGGGAAGTCGCCTCGCTCCGTGTAGACGAGCGGCGTTCGCGCGGCGATGGCGTCCGTCACGATGCCGTACCCGGGCTTGGTCACGATCGCGTCCGCGCCGCCGACGACGTCCAGGAACGTGAGGCCGCGCGCGGAGAGGACGTGATCGGGCAGCGGTCGGACGTTGGCGGGAAGCTCTCCTCGCTCGGTCTCCAGCAGGAAGACGAATCCGGGCAGCCGCGCGAGCACGGCCGGATCGAAGTCGGGGAAGCCGATTCCTCCGAACGAGAGGAGGACCGCGATCTCGCCTTCCGCGAGACCGAGCGCAGCTCTCGTCTCGGCACGAGGACGGCGCTGCGGGCGGGCCACCATGGGGATGGGCTCGCGGACGGGAAAGGCGGAGAGGTCACCGGCGAAAGGAAGCTGAAGCAGGAGACCGGCTCGAGAGTAAGCTTCGCGCGCCGCGGCCGCCGGCTCACGAAGAGCGGGGATGCGGCGCGCGAGATGGGCATAGATCCAGTCCCAAGAGAAGTTGCTAATGGCGAGGCTCGGGACGCCGGCGGCCGCCGCGGCGTCGAAGGCGAGGGGGGGAATGTCCGCGAGCACTGCGCGCGCGCCCGCCCGGCGCAGCCAATCGGCCTCGCGGCCGACTCGCGCCCTCAGCTCCGTCGCGAACTCGCGCCACCGCTCGACCGTCCCCGCTTCGTCGATCGTCAGCGCGTCCTTCTGGGCCAGGCCGAAGTCGCACTCGAGGCGGCGGTGCTCGAGCGGCTCCGACACGGCGGCGCGGAAGATCCGTTCCGGCGCTGTGGACACGACCGTGATGGGCAGGGAGGGCTCGAGCCGGCGCACGGCCCGCAGGACCTCGGCGGTGCGCGTGGAGTGGCCGAACCCGTGCCCGGAGACGTAGACGGCGAGCACGTGTCCGAAGATACCCCAGCCGGGAAAGAGTCGGGACGCGGGCGGACGATTGTAGAAAGCCAAGACCGGCCCTCGCCGATCTGACACGCGCCGGGGCGCCTCCCGAACCCGCGGTCGCGGCGGGGCGGCGAGGCCCGCGTGGCAGCGTCCTTGCCAAGGCAAGGGTCTATGTGTCGGGGCCGTTCAACCGTGGCCGTTGCCGCCTCTACCTTCCTTGCGGCGGCAACCGGCACCCCTCAGGCGTCGGATCCCTCCACGGCCCCGTCCATCTCCCTCGAGCGCGTCGTCGGGTCGCAGACGCCGCGACCGTCGCCGGGGCCGACCCCCACGCCAACGCCGACTCCGACGCTGTCACCATCACCGTCGCCGAGCCCGAGCCCCACGCCGACCCCGACGCCGTCACCGTCGCCGAGCCCGTCGCCATCGCCCAGCCCTTCACCCTCGCCCAGCCCGTCACTCTCGCCATCCCCCAGCCCGTCACCGTCGCCATCACCATCACCGACGCCGAGCCCGACCCCCATTCCGACGCCGACCCCCATCCCGCCACCCACGCCGATTCCGACGCCAACGCCGGTGCCGAGCCCCACTCCGGTCCCGACGCCGACACCGATCCCGACGCCGACGCCGCTTCCGACACCCACGCCCAACCCGACGCCGAAGCCCACTCCCTTCCCGTCCCCGACGCCGTTCCCGACGCCGACACCGGTCCCCACCCCCACTCCCACGCCGACTCCCGGCACGACGGCCGTCTTCGGCGTGCAGGGCAAGGCCGCTGCGGACGCGTTCGTGGTGCGGCTGCGGCGCGATGACGAATAGGGGCTACGGATAGATGCGGTAGAGCATCCGCGGGAAGGCGATCGTCTCCCGCAGATGCTCGAGGCCGCAGATCCAGGTGACGAGCCGCTCGATCCCCATGCCGAACCCGGAGTGCGGCACCGTCCCGTACTTGCGCAGGTCCAGGTACCAGCGGAACGACTCCTCGGGAAGCTGGTGCTCGTGGATTCGCTTCAGCAGCAGCTCGCCGTCGGCGAGGCGCTCTCCCCCGCCGACGATCTCGCCGTAGCCCTCGGGGGCGAGCACGTCCGCGGAGAGCGAGAGCTCGGGACGCTCGGGGTCGGGAGCCATGTAGAACGCCTTGATCGCCGCCGGGAAGCGGTGGACGACCACGGGCCGGTCGTAGGCCTCGGCGATGACCGTCTCGTCCGTCCCTCCGAAGTCGCTTCCCCACTGCGTGGTCGAGCCCTTCGACTGGATGAGCTTGATCGCATCGTCGTAGTGCAGCCGGGGGAACGGCGGCTTGACGTTCTCGAGCTTCGCGGTGTCGCGCTCGAGCGCCTTCAGCTCCTCGCGGCGGGTCTCCAGCACGCGGGTCACGACCGCGCACACGAGGTCCTGGGCGAGCACGATCGCGTCCTCGAGGCGCGCCCACGCGACCTCCGGCTCCACCATCCAGAACTCGGTGAGGTGGCGGCGCGTCTTCGACTTCTCCGCGCGGAACGTGGGGCCGAAGCAGTAGACCTTGCCGTGCGCGGCCGCCGTCGCCTCGTTGTAGAGCTGCCCGCTCTGCGTGAGGTAGGCCGTCCCCTCGTCGAAGTAGGGGACGCCGAAGAGCGTCGTCGTCCCCTCGCAGGCGGCGGGAGTGAAGATCGGCGTGTCCACGAGCGTGAAGCCCTGCTCGTCGAGGTAGTCGCGCGTGGCTTTCACGACGGCGTGCCGGACGCGGATGACCGCGTGCTGCCGCTGCGAGCGCAGCCAGAGGTGCCGGTTCTCCATGAGGAAGGCGGTCCCGTGGTCCTTGGGCGTGATCGGGTAGTCGTGCACCGTCTGCACGACCGCGAGCCCGCTCGCGTCGATCTCGTAGCCGCCGGGAGCGCGCTTGTCCTCGCGGACCTTCCCCACGAGCTCGAGCGAGGATTCCTGGCCCGCCTTCTCCGCGGCCTCCCACGCCTCCGCGGGCACCGCCGCCTTCGAGACGACCGCCTGCGCGTAGCCGCTGCCGTCGCGCACGATCAGGAACTGCAGCTTGCCGCTGCTCCTCTTGTTGTGGACCCAGCCCTGGACGCGCACCTCCTCGCCCACGTGGGCGCGGAAGTCGCCGATGCGGACGGTCTGCAAGCTCTCGCTCCTTCCTGGCTCGATCAGGCCAGCTCTTCGACGTGGCGGGCGAGCGTGCGCAGCAGGCCCGCGAGCTCGGGGTAGCGGCCGAGGTTCCGACGCGCGTGCGCGAGCGTGCGCGGGATGTACGGCAGGTAGACGCGATTGTTGCGCACGGTCGCCATGTAGCCGAACGTCCCCAGGGCCTTCAGGTTCCTCTGCACGGACATGAGCTCGAAGCGCCGGAGGAAGACCTCGCGCGACTCGTCGGGCGCCGCCTTCTGCCGGAACTCCTCGGCGAGCGCGGCCACGAGATCCTCGGGCACATCCACGTACGCGTCGCGGAGCACGGAGGCGAGGTCGTAGGTCACGGGGCCCATCCGCGCGTCCTGGAAGTCGATCCAGAAGAGCCGTTCGCGGTGGAGCATCAGGTTGCGGCTGTGGAAGTCGCGGTGGCAGAGCACGCGCGGCCACGACGCGATCTCCGCGGCGAGGGCGTGGAAGCCCTCGGACACGGTGGCCCGGTCCTCCACCGTGAGGTCCGCTCCCCGCAGCCCCTCCACGAAGTGCTTGAGGAAGTAGTGGAGCTCCCAGGACAGCTTCTCGATGTCGAACGCGATCTGGAAGCACGGCGCGCGCTGCGGCCCCCGCGACCCCTCGCGCTGGAGGAGCGCGAGGTGGTCGAGCGCCTCGCGATAGAGCGTTTCCCAGCGGGACGCCGGGGCGTCCTTCAGCACCTCCTGGAGCGTGAGGTCCCCGAGGTCCTCGAGCACGATGATTCCCCGGCTTCCGTCCGTCTCCACGATCGACGGCACGGGCACGCGCCACGCGTCGAGGAGGCCGTGCACCGAGACGAACGAGAGCTCCTCGGGCGCGAAGGGCTCGGGATAGAGGGCGAGGACGTGGGTCTTCTCGCCCTCGCGCAGACGGAAGTAGCGCCGCGTGGAGGCGTCCCCGGAAAGCGGCGTGACCTCGACTCCGCACGCCGCCTTGCCCCGCGTCTCCGCCAGGAAGCTCGCGACGAGCTCGAGCCCGTCTGCGGTCACGACATCGTCACCCACGTCCCGTTCTCCCCCGCCTTTCCCTGGTCCGGGGGCAGCGACCCCGGAGCGAAGACCATGACCCCGCGCGCCTCCTCGCCGGCGCGCACGGTGGCGCCCGCGGTCACGATCGAGCCCACGACGCGGGCCCCGGGCTCCACCGCCGCGTCCTCCCAGAGGACGCTTCGCTCCACGACCGCGCCCCGGCCGACGCGCGTCCGCGCTCCCACCACCGACCGCACGATCCGCGCCCCCGCGTCCACCTGGGCGAGGCCGTCCACGAGCGCCCGGCCTTCACGTCGCGCGGCGAGCCGCAGCTGCGCGGCCAGGTACAGCGACGGAGCGCCGAGATCGTACCACGCGCCACGCACGCGGACGCCGTGCAGGACCTCGCCCTCCTGGACGAGAGGACCGTAGAGGTCGAGTATGTCCGACGCCCCCTCCGGCAGTCGGTCGAGCAGCGCGGGATCGAGCACCTGGACGCCCGTGAACAGAGACACCGTCCCCTGCGCCGGACGAGGGCGGCCGGCCACGGAACGGATGCGCCCCTTCGCATCGGTGACGACTGGGCCGTAGACGCGAGTATCCGGGTTGGGAAGCAGCGCGAGCGTGGCGCGGGCCCGCTTCCCCTCGTGGCGAGCGACGAGGCGTGTCAGGTCGAAATCGAACACGACGTCGCCGTTCACGAGCAGGAACGGCTCGCTTCCGAAGAAGTCGCGGACGAGCCTCGGTCCCCCGCCTCGCCCGAGGATCGTCTCCTCGAACGAGTAGCGGACGCGGAGGCCGAACGCCGACCCGTCGCCGACCGCGGAGCGAACGGTGTCCGGCAGGTGGTGCAGGTTCACGACGACGTCCGTGACGCCGTGGCGGGCCAGCCGCTCGAGCGTCCAGTGGAGGAGCGGCCGGTTCAGCACGGGGAGGACCGGCTTGGCACGGAGGAGCGTGAGCGGACGCATCCGCAGGCCCAGGCCCGCGGCCAGGACCATGGCCCTCACGGAAAGACCATGTCCCCTTTGCCTCCGCCGGCGAAGAAGAGCGCGACGTAGGACTCGACGACGTAGTCGCGCGGCGAGTAGCCGAGCCGCGTCGCGGCGCGGGCGATCCCGTCGTGGTCGCCTTCGATCTCGACGAAGGTGCCGATCGGCGTCTCGTCCACCACGATCTCCTGGCCTTCCCACTCGTAGACCTCGCGGTACTTCTGGTACCGGAAGCCCGGCCGCAGCCCGAGGCCGAGGAGGATCGCGTGGAGCGCGTCGGGATCGGCGACACCCGTCTCGATCTCGGGCCGGCTGCGCACTCCGCCCTCGACCTTCCGCGGTCCCTTGTAGGTGAGGACGGCGGCGCCCGGTGTCCGCCGCAGCCGGAGGACGGATCCCGAGGCGCGCAGGGCTCCCCGCGGATCCTCGTAGAGCACGTTGTCCTCGAGGTGCCGCTCGCGCACGAGTCGCGCGCCGAGGTCGCGGACGGCCGCGCGGACCTTCTCCGGCTCGTCGATTCGGATCTTGATCTCGGTCTCGATCGCGCGTGCCAAGGCGGGGATGCGTGGTCTCGAGCGCAGGATAGCCGATCTCGCCTCCCGGCGTAGAATCGCGGAGCCGTAGGGAGAAGGGAGTCGGGGAAATTGAGCTGGCTCGATCGCGTTCTCGGACGTCGTTCCGGCGGACGCGCCGCCGTAGAAGGATCTCCGTCCGGCCCTCTGGAATCGAAGGACGTGCCGATGCCTCCGCTCGAGCTGCGCCGGCTCATCGGCCCGCCCGAGCCCGAGAACTTCGAGAACCCCACGGGCCAGCCCCTCTTCGGCTTCGACCCCGAGGACTACGAGTCCGTCTTCGATTTCGGCTGCGGGTGCGGCCGGCTCGCCCGGATCATGATGCTTCAGAAGGAGAGGCCCCGCCGCTACGTCGGGATCGACGTCCACCGGGGCATGGTCGAGTGGTGCCAGAAGAACCTGACTCCCGTCGATCCCAACTTCCGCTTCTTCCACCACGACGTCTACGCCCACTCGTACGCGCCCGGGAATCGCCTGCAGCTCTCCCAGCCCTTCCCGGTTTCCGATGGCGAGGCGACGCTCGTCCTTGCGTCTTCCGTCTTCACGCACCTCTACATCAGCCAGGCCGAGTACTACTTGAGCGAGATCGCGCGCATCCTCCGGCCGGAAGGGACGGCCCTCACCACCTGGTTCTTCTTCGACAAGGACAGCTATCCGTTCCTGCTCGAGGGCCCGCACGTCCTCTACACGAGCGAGAGGGATCCCACCCAGGCCGTCATCTTCGATCGACGCTGGTTCCTGGACGCGGCCCGCCGTGTCGGTCTCGGTGTGCGGCGCACGACGCATCCGCCGGTGGCGGGACACCAGTGGGCGGTCTACCTCGGCCGGCGGGAGGAGACGCCCGTCGACGCGTTCCCGCTCGGCGCCGACGAAGCGGAGTGGCTGTGCGGCGCCACCGCGAAGCCGATGGCGCGCCCCGAGGTCTCGGCCGAGGTCGCGGAGAAGCTCAAGGTCCACTCGGTGGACCCGCAGTCGGCGCCGCAGCGCCCGAGTCCCCCGCCGCTCTTCGGCGTGCTCGCGGAACTCGACGCTACCCGGCGTGCGCTCGAAGAAGCGAGGCGCTTCCGCTAGACGACGCGCACCTTCATGTCGATCCGGTCGTTCGGGTTGTCGTTCTTGTCACGCGGGGCGTTCACGATCTGGTCCGCGACCTCCAACCCCCGCACCACGCGGCCGAAGGCGGTGTACTGCCGGTCGAGGAAGCCCGAGTCCTTCACGCAGATGAAGAACTGGCAGCCCGCGCTGTTCGGGTCGTTGGCGCGGGCCATCGAGAGCACGCCCCGCTCGTGGGGGGTGTCGTTGAACTCCGCCTTGATGTTGTAGCCGGGACCGCCCGAGCCGTGCTGCGCCCGGGGGGCCTTCGTATCCTTGGTGTTGGGG
>JBKPBQ010000093.1:0-3638 GCA_046726955.1 Acidobacteriota bacterium | reverse complement strand
ATGGAAGACCGCGTATCCCTGCTCCTTCCCAACATCATGGAAGACGTGCGCTTCCGGGCCGAGCAGAGCATCCTCTCTTCCGGGATCCGCTCCGCCATGTGCGCCCCCCTCTGGTTCAGTCCGGGGGGCAGCGGCAAGGACATGGTGATCGGGATCGTCTACCTCGACTCGCTCCAGCACGCCCACTCCTTCGGCGAGGAGGACCTCCGGATCCTCACCGCCCTCGCCAACGTGGCCGCGGCCAAGATCGAGAACGTGCGGCTCATGGAGGAGAGCCTCGAGAAGCGGCGCATGGAAGAAGACATGAGGATGGCGGCGGAGATCCAGAGCGGCCTGCTGCCGCGGGAGGCGCCCAAGGTCGACGGCTACGGCCTCGTCGGCTCCAACCACCCGTCCCGCACCGTGGGGGGCGACTACTACGACTTCGTCGTGGAGGACGGCCGCCTCCTCCTCGCCCTCGGCGACGTCTCCGGCAAGGGTACGGGGGCTGCCCTCCTCATGACCGTCCTGCGAGCGGCCGTGCGCGGCCACTGGACGGAGCCCAAGCTCGCGGAGGCCGTCAACCGGATCAACCGCACGGTCTGCCAGAACGTCCCCACCAACAAGTACGTGACTTTCTTCATGGCCGCCCTCCATCCGGACACCGGCGTGCTCAGTTACGTGAACGCGGGCCACAATCCCCCGCTCCTGATCCGCGCCGATGGGCAGGTCGAGAAGCTGCAGGAAGGGGGGATGGTGCTCGGGCTCTTCGAGTCCGTCCCCTACGCGGACGGTCTCGTCGAGCTTCACCGCGGGGACACGCTGCTCGTCTACTCGGACGGGGTCACCGAGACCTGGAACCCCGACGGCGACGAGTTCGGGGAGCAAGGCCTCCTGCAGATCGCGCTCCAGGGCCGGGGCCTCGACGCGGCCACCCTGCAGGACGAGATCCTGCGCGAGCTGGACCGCTTCGCCCAGGGGGCGAAGGCCACGGACGACCGCACGCTCATAGTGCTCAAGCGGTACTGACCTCCTCCCAAACTTGACCGACGGGCGGAGTCGCGGTCTACTCAGCGGCGTGACCCGGAAGACGGCCCGCCCACCGCTGTCCGCCGTCTCCCTTCTCCAGCGCGAGGTGAACCAGTTGTTCGAGCGGCTGTCCCTGCTCGACCGCACGGACCGTCCCGCCCAGGGGGAGTGGAGCCCGAGCGTCGACGTCTACGAGAGCCGGGGCCGCCTGGTGGTCGTGGCGGAGGTCCCGGGGCTCACCCCCGACTCGATGAAGGTCGTCTGCCGCGAGCGCGAGATCGTGATCAGTGGAGAGCGACGCGCGCGGCGGCCGGGAGCCGGCCAGAACTACCTGTGCCTGGAGCGGCCGAGCGGGCGCTTCGAACGGACGATCTCCCTGGAGGGCGCCGTCGACCTCCGCGAGTCGAAGGCCCGCTTCGAAGCCGGCCTCCTGATCGTCACCCTTCCCCGCCTCAAAGAGCGACGGGGCCGGGAGACCGTGATCCCCATCGAGTGGGAGCAGTAGGATGACCGACGAGATCAAGAAGGAAGAGGAGTCCCCGAAGATCCCGGACGTCCTGCCCGTGCTGCCCCTGCGGGACATCGTGATCTTCCCCTTCATGATCGTGCCGCTCTACGTGAGCCGCGACCGCTCGATCAAGGCGGTGGACCACGCGCTCGGCGAGAACCGGATGATCCTCCTCGCCGCCCAGAAGAAGCAGGAAGAGGAAGACCCCGGCGCCGAGGACATCTACCCCGTGGGCACCGTCGCCCTCATCATGAGGATGCTGAAGCTGCCTGACGGGCGGATCCGCGTCCTCGTCCAGGGCATCGGGCGCGCCCGCATCGTCTCCTTCGAGGAAGGGCACGCCCACCTCCAGGCCCGCATCGAGACGATCACGGAGCCGGAGGTGAAGGAGAAGGGATCGCTCGAGCTCGAGGCCCTCATGCGCAACGTGAAGGCCGCGCTCGAGAAGTCCACGAACCTCGGCAAGCCCATCTCCGCCGAGGTCATCGTGATCGCCACGAACATGGACGAGCCGGGGCGGCTCGCCGACCTCACGGCCTCCAACCTCGACCTCAAGGTCGAAGGCGCCCAGGAGATCCTGGAGGCGATCGAGCCCGTGGAGCGCCTGCGCCGCGTGCACGAGCTCATGGCCAAGGAGCTCGAGGTGCTGACGATGCAGCAGGAGATCTCCTCGCAGGCCAAGGGGGAGATGGACCGTTCGCAGCGCGAGTTCTTCCTGCGCCAGCAGATGAAGGCGATCCAGAGCGAGCTCGGCGAAGGCAACGAGCTCGCCGAGGAGATCGCGGGCCTCCGCGACAAGGCGGCGAAGGCGAAGATGCCGAAGCCGGTGATGGAGGAAGTGGAGCGCCAGCTCAAGAAGCTCGAGCGCATGCACCCCGACTCCGCGGAGACGGCGACGCTCCGGAACTGGCTGGACTGGATGGTGACGCTGCCCTGGGGCAAGTCCACGAAGGACAACCTCGACCTCAAGGAGGCCCAGAAGATCCTCGACGAGGACCACTACGGGCTGGAGAAGATCAAGGAGCGCATCGTCGAGTACCTCGCCGTCCGAAAGCTGAAGGAGAAGATGAAGGGCCCGCTCCTCTGCTTCGTGGGGCCGCCCGGCGTCGGCAAGACGAGCCTCGGGCGGTCCATCGCGCGCGCTCTCGGCCGCAAGTTCGTCCGGCTCTCACTCGGCGGGGTGAAGGACGAGGCGGAGATCCGCGGCCACCGGCGCACCTACGTGGGATCGATGCCCGGCCGCATCATCCAGGGCATCCACCAGGCGGGCGCCAACAACCCCGTCTTCATGATGGACGAGGTGGACAAGATCGGCGCCGACTTCCGCGGCGACCCGTCGTCCGCGCTCCTCGAGGTGCTGGACCCCGAGCAGAACAACAGCTTCCGCGACCACTACCTGGGCGTCCCCTTCGACCTCTCGAACACGATGTTCATCTGCACCGCGAACCTCACGGACACCATCCAGCCCGCCTTCCTCGACCGCATGGAGGTGCTGCGCCTCTCCGGCTACACCGAGGACGAGAAGCTCGAGATCGCGAAGCGCCACATCGTCCCCAAGCAGGTCGAGGAGCACGGGCTCACCCCCGCTCAGCTCGTCTACACGGACCGCGCGCTACGCTCGATGATCAACAGCTACACGCGCGAGGCGGGTCTGCGGAACCTGGAGCGCGAGGTCGCGTCCATCGCCCGCAAGGTCGCGCGCAAGGTCGCGGAGGGCGACGCGAGCGCGGTCCGCATCACCCCGTCCTCCGTCCACCGCTATCTCGGGGCCCCCAAGATCCTTCCCGAGGAGCGGCTCAAGAAGGACGAGGTGGGGATCGCCACCGGCCTCGCGTGGACGGCCACCGGCGGCGACGTGCTGTTCGTGGAGTCCACCGCCATGCGCGGGAAGGGCCGGCTGACGTTGACGGGCCAGCTCGGCGAGGTCATGAAGGAGTCGGCCCAGGCGGCGCTCTCCTTCGCACGGAGCCGGGCGCGGATCTACGGCATCCGCGAGGACTTCTTCGCCACCCACGACCTCCACGTGCACGTCCCGGAGGGGGCCATCCCCAAGGACGGCCCCTCCGCGGGCATCACGATGGCCACCTCGATGATCTCGATCTTCACGGGCCGGCCCGTGAAG
>JBKPBQ010000092.1:0-10295 GCA_046726955.1 Acidobacteriota bacterium | reverse complement strand
AGGTCGCGGATACCCTCTTCATCGCCATGGAGCTCGTGGAGGGGATGGACCTCGGCCAGGCCATCCATCCGGGAGACCGCTTCTCCCTCGACCAGAAGGTCCGGATGGTTGCCGACATCTGCCGCGGTCTCGACTATGCGCACAAGCAGGGCGTCGTGCACCGCGACGTCAAGCCGGCCAACGTGCGCATCTCGCGGGACGGGGCGGTGAAGATCCTGGACTTCGGCATCGCGCGCCTCGCGGACTCGGACATGACGAAGACCGGGCTCGTGCTCGGGACGCCGAGCTACATCTCCCCGGAGGTGCTGAAAGGCGCGCGCGTCGACTTCCGCACGGACATGTGGGCCACCGGCGTCATCCTCTTCGAGCTCCTCTCCGGCAAGCGTCCCTTCGAGGCCGAGGCCATTCCCGGGCTCGTCTACAAGATCGTCTTCGACCCTCTTCCGCCCTACGACATGCGGGGAGCTCCCGAGGCCGTCGTGGCGGTGGCGAGGCGGGCGCTCGAGAAGACGCCCTCCGCCCGCTACGCGGACATGGCGGAGATGTCGCGCGCTCTGCTGAGCGCGATCGGCGACGCGCCGCCCGTGGAGCCGCTCGTCGAGCCGGCGGTGCGCCTCCGCGCCTACGAGCGCAACTTCGAGGAAGCGCGGCAGCGTCTCGCCGACAACGACCTCACGGGCGCGCTGCAGGCGGCCCGGCGGGCGCAGGCCTTCGACCCCGCCAAGACCGCGATCCTCGCCCTCATCCAGACGATCGAGGAGCAGCTGAAGAATTCGGCGATGATGCGCCGGCCTGCTCCCCGGCCCCCGATGCCCGGCCCCGAGGAGCCCACTCGGCAGGTGTCCGTCCCTCCGGTCACGCGCGTGTCGGGCCCCACAGTCGAGGTCGTCCCCGAGCCCACGAGCGTCCCTCCGAGCCTGGGCACGGCCACTCTAACGGACCTCCGCACGAAGGGCGCCTCCGTCTTTCGCGAGCTCGCGACGTTCGCGGGACCTCCGGCCACGCAGTCGATCGCGCTGTCTCCGGTCAAGGACGTCCTGGCCGTGGCGGGGAACGACGGCGCGATCCGGATGTGGGACCTCTACTCGCGGGCGAAGGTCGCCACGCTGCGCACGGAGCTGCACGAGCGGACGGGCCGCGACGCGCTCGTGCTCTGCCTCGCCTTCTCCCCCGACGGCAAGCTCCTCGCCTCCGGGCACGTGGATGCGAACGTCCACCTGTGGGACGTGGAGCGCGAGGCCGAGGTCCCGGTCAAGCTGCGCCACGACGCCGTCGTGGGCACGCTCGCGTTCTCCCCCGACGGCTCGACGCTCGCCGCGGGCTCCGTGGACTCGATCTTGCGCCTGTGGAACGTGGGCGCCGCCTACGCGGGCGACCCGCGCCGCGAGCTGCACCGGCAGCCGGCGAGCGTGACTGCCGTCGCCTACGCGGGCGGAGGAGAGTGGCTCATCACCGGCCACTCCAACAAGGTGCTGCGGATCCTGGACGCGCGGACGGGACGCCTCCTCGCCAGCATGCGGGGGCCGGAGGCGCCGGTGAGCCTCGTCCTTCCGTCCCCCGACGGCCAGCACATCGCGGTAGCGAGCCAGGACCGCTCGATCCGTCTCTTCGACCTCTCGAGACGCGAGCAGGTCACGATGTTCGCGGGCCACCGCAAGCCCGCCACGTCCCTCTGCTTCCTCGCCGACGGAAGCCACCTCGCGAGCGTCGCGCAGGAGAACGAGGTCCAGCTCTGGGACCTCGAGGCGAGCAAGCCCATCGCCGCCCTGTCCGGTCCCGCGTCCGAGAGCTTCGTGGGCATTGCGCTCTACGGCGCCGGTGACCACATCGCGGTGGCGCTCGGCGACGGGCGCATCCGCCTCTGGGGTCCGGCTTCTTGAGCACGCGGGCCGCCCTCGCCGGCCTCTTGCTCCTTCCCGCCCTCGCGTCCGCCGCGCCGCTCGACGGAGTCCATCGAGAAGTGCTCCCGAACGGGCTCACCGTGCTCGTCCTCCCCGAGCCGGGCTCGCCCTTCGTCTCGGTGGGGACGATGTACCGGGTGGGAGCGAAGAACGAGACGCCGGGAACGACCGGGATCGCCCACTACTGCGAGCACATGAACTTTCGGGCCACGCGCCGTTTCCCGGGCCACGAGACGACCGAGTCCGTCACGCGACGCGGCGGGCGCTGGAGCGGCTACACCTGGATCGACCAGACCTGGTACGCCTCCACAATGGAGGCGGGCGCGCTCGACCACCTCCTGGCGATCGAGGCCGACCGGATGACGGAAGCGGTCTACGACCGCGCCGAGTTCGACCAGGAGCGGGCGAGCGTCCTCGCCGAGCTGCGGTCGTACGACGATCCGCACTCCGTCCTCTACGACGCCGTCCTCTTCTCCTCATTCGCGCTCCATCCGTACCGGAACAACACCATCGGAGATGTCTCCGACGTGGAAGGGGTGACGCGCGACGAGGCGTACGGGTTCTACCGCCGGTTCTACCACCCCAACAACGCGGTGCTCGTGGTGGCGAGCGGCCTCTCTCCCGACGCGGTGCTCGACCGCGTTCGCGCGCGCTTCGGCGCCCTTCCCGCCGCCGGCGAGACGACCGCCGTGCGTACGGTCGAGCCGCCGCAGACGGGCCAGCGCCGCGTCACCCTTCGCCTTCCGGGGCCTCACGCCCGGCTGCTCGTGGCGTTCCGCGCGCCCGCGCTGCGGGATCCGGACTTCCCGGCGATGGTGATGCTGGACGCGCTGCTCGCCGGCGGAAAGGGATTCCGGCTGCTCGCGGAGTATCCGGCACCGGCGAGCACTCCCCTCGCCGAGGCGCTCGAGGAGCTCGTCGGCGAAGCCCGAACGGGCTGGCAGGCCTCGCCCTCGCCGTACGTGTACAGCGTCTCGGCATCGGTGCCGAAGGCCGAAGGGCTCGAGAAGTCCGAGCAGGCCTTCTTCGCCCTGCTCGAGCAGGCTGCGAAGAAGGACTGGACGGACGCCGAGAGGCGCGACGCCGTCCACCAGGTCCGGCGCGGCTGGGCGCGGGATCTCGACGAGCAGCGAGAGCGCATCCACCAGCTCGCCTTCTTCGAGGTCGCGGGCGGCTGGAGCGAGCTCCGCGATCTGCCCGAGCGGCTCGCGCAGGTGAGCAACGAGGACCTCCGCCGCTTCGTGCACGAGCGGCTCCGCCCGGAGCAGGCGACCGTCGGGTGGTTCGTTCCCACGTCGCCCGAGGCGCCGGTTTCGCCAGCGCCGTCCTCCCCCCGTCCGAGTCCTTCCGCGACGACTCCTGCGGCTCCGAAGGATGCTTCGCCCGCTCTTTTTGAGCTCACGCGGTCGTTCACGCTGGCGGGCGGTGCATCGCTGACGGTCGTGCCCATCCGCACCACGTCGCTGGTCGCGATGCGGGGCCGGATTCCCGTGGGCCCGATCCCTGATGGAGCTCTCGCTGTCCTCGTCGAGCACCTGGCGCAGCCGACGCCTGGTGAGGACAGCTCCGTCCCAGGCCTGTCCTGGACACTCCTCGAGCAGCCCGAGGCTGCGGTCAACGAGCACGCGATCGAGTTCACGGCGTCGGGCCTCGCCGAAGACGTCCCTGGCCTCCTGCACACGCTCGCCGGTCGCCTGCAGGCGCCGCTGCCGGAGGGGGCCGCGTGGGATCGCCTCCGCGCCTCGGCTCGACGGCGCGCGGACGAGCTGGGGGCGACGCTCTCGTCCGTCCTCCTCGCGCGGGCTCGCGCCGAGCTGCGTCCTGCATCGTCGCGGTTGGGGCTGCCGTGGGGTTCCCCAGCTGCCGTCCAGTCGATCCGCCGTGACGACGCGGCTCGCTTCCTTCGCGACTCTCTCGGTCCCATCCGACTCGCGGTCTCCGGCAATGTCGAGCCAGAGGACGTTCACCGCTCCGCACTCGCCCTTCCCAAGACCGGTTCGTCGGCTTCCGCGGCGTCCTCTCCCGCCCGCGGGCCCGCGACCTGGACGGAGATCCGCGTCTCCTGGCCGATCGCCGCCCAGAACGATCTCCTCGTCGCCTGGCCGGGCGACCGTTCGAAGCCGCACGATCGGGCGGCGACGGCCGCGCTGCTCTACCTGCTCGGCGAGACGAGCTACTCGGGCCGGCTGGGCCGCGCCCTCGTGGAGCCGGGGCTCGCCTACGCCGTCAACGCGACACTCGAGAACGACCTGATGGCGATCCGTACGCAGGTGGCGGCGAAAGACACGGCGGAAGCCCTGCGCAGGATTCGCGCCGTCCTCGAAGACGTCGGCCGTGGCGCCTTTACCGAAAAGGATCTCGCGGAAGCGAAGGATTACCTCCGCGGCAAGGCCGCCCGCGGTCGCGAGGGCGCCCTGGCCACCGCCAGGGTGCTCGCCGAGGAGAGAACGGAGACCGCCGAGGCGCTCATGCTCTCCGAGCTCAACGACACGGCTCGCCGGCTCTTCGCGAGGGGCGCGCCTCTCGCGCTCGTGGGGGGCCCCGGTTACTGAGCCGGTCCTGGGGGCTGCGTCATCGCGACCGGCGTCGCGGCGCGCCCTGCACCTCGCCGAGAAGCAGCGTCTGCTCGTTCTTGAGAGCGGCGAAGTGTCTCTGGACGTACTCCCGCAGCGCCGCCTCGGGGTACTCGACGGGAGCCGCGTGCTCCGTGAAATCCCCCTTCTCCCAGCGCGTGCGGATGGCCTTGTAGGCGGCGACGTGCGCGCAGAACGTCAAGAGGGGCCGGGGAATCTCCGGTTCGACGAGGAGGTCTGCGTTCTCGACGATCGTGTGCTCCATGCGCTCGTTGAGCGGCATGAAGACGGAGGTCATCCAGATCCGCCAGGCTTCGGCCTCGGCTTCGGACGGGAGAGGCGTTCCGTCCCAGTACGGCCTGTCGGGCCTCCATGTCCTTCGGAACGACGTCCACGCCTCGAGGGCGGCCAGGTCGAGCGCGAGGAGCGGCCCGTAGAGGCGCCGCAACTGGGCGTTGACGCGCTCGAGCCGGTCCTTCCTCCGGGCGATCCGGAGGTCGTAGAAGTACTTCCCCGCGGCGGCGGTGAGAGCGGCAACGAGCGCGCCCACGAGCGGCAGGTACGCGACCACGACCGACGGACCCATCACGATCGATCCTCCTTCGCGACGCTCATCGCACGCTGCGGCACCTCGTAGAGAGCGTCGGGCGGGAAGCGGTGGAAGTCCCGACGGCCGGCGATGGCGGCCTGCAGGATCTCCGCAGTCTCCACCAGCCGAGGTCCGGGGCGATTGAAGAAGGCGTTGCCGTCGGCGACGAAGACGCGTCCCGCGCGGAAAGCGGCGATCTCGGACCATCCCGGCCGGCTCGTGAGGAGCGAGAGGTCGCGGAGAGATCGGGAAACCGAGAACCCGCAGGGGGCGATCACGACCACCTCGGGGTCGTAGCTCCGCATTGCTTCCCAACTCACCGGCTCGGTCCGCGCGTCGCGGACGCCGAGGCCGTGTACGGCTCCCGCCGCCTCCGCGAGCTCGTGGATCCAGTGGCCGCCCACCATGAGCGGCTCCATCCACTCGACGTGGACGAGGCGCGGCCGCTCTGCGCTCGCGGCGCGGCGCACCCGGGCGAGCCGGGCGGACATCGCTTCCACCACCGCCGCTCCCCGCGCGTCGACACCGAGCGCCTCCGCCACGCGCAGGACGTCGCGGAGGACGTCCGCAAACGACAGCGGCGACAGCGAGACGACCCGCACGTCGCGTCGGGCGAGCGTGCGCACGGCCGCTTCCACGTCGCCCAGCGAGACCGCGCACACCTGGCACTGGTCCTGCGTGACCACGACGTCGGGGGCGAGGCGCTCGAGGGCCTCGCTGTCGATCCGGTAGACGGAGAGCCCCTGCTCCACGAGACGGCGCACGTCGCGATCGATCGCCACCGTCCCCGCTCGGGGATCTACCTTGGCTTCGGTGAGCGCGGGCAGAGCGTCCACTTCCGGTGGGAAGTCGCACTCGTGGGAGCGGCCGACGAGGCGATCGCGGCACCCGAGCGCGCAGACGATCTCCGTCGCGCTCGGAAGGAGGCTGACGACCCGCATTCAGCAGGGTGCTGAAAAAGCAGGCGTCGGCAGACGCGCGCGCGATATCGCGCGCCGCGCAAGTATACTTTTCATCACCCTGCTCTAGAAAGTCAGGCGCGGCGGCAGCGGCGCGCGGGGCTGGTCGAAGCGCGCGAGACGGAAGGGGTTCTGCTCCTCCCTCTCCTTCCCCACGATGAGGTCCGCGAGCCGGCGCGCTCCTGCGGCGCTGCCCATCACACCGTGGCCGCTGTAGCCGCTGTTCACGTAGAGCCCCGTGACACAAGCCACCGCGCCGATGATGGGGTGAGTGTCGGGCGACATGTCGTAGAGGCCGGCTTCCACGGTCACGTTCGACTGCGTGAGGTGCTCCGCGATCTCCTCCCAGAAGGGCGCGTCGCGCGCGACCTCGGCGAGGGTGAGCGCGGGAAAGCGCCAGTCGGCACCGACCTCGTCCTTCGGCTTGCGCGGCTCGTCGGGGAAGGCCCCCGACCAGCCGAGCCAGGCGCCCGGCCCCTCGGGCCGCCAGTGCGCTCCGGTCTCGAGGCTCAGCGTCATCGGCGCGTCCTTCGGGATGAGGGCGTGGGCCCTGATCCCTGCCCGGTGCCGGCGCACGGCGGTGACCGGCACGTCGAGCCCGGCCAGAGCCGCGACCATTCCGGTGTAGGGGCCGGAAGCGATGACCGCGCGCGCCGCCGCGACGCGCCCGCGATTCGTGCGCACCGCCACGAGCCGCCCTTCGTCGATCTCGAAGCCGGTGGCTTCCGTCTCCACGCAGACGCGCGCTCCCGAAGCCTTCGCGAAGCCGTAGGTCAGCTCGTGGCTGGCCAGCCATCCGTCGCGCTGCCGGAAGGCGGCGGCGGTGACCGTGGGCGCGAGGAAGGGGAAGCGGCGGCGCGCCTCGGCGCCGTCGAGCGCCACGACGTCGTCGAGCCCGCCCGCCCGCTGCGCGGCCACCCGGGCCTCGACCTCCCTCGGTCCGTCCGGCGCCTGGGTGACGAAGAGGTAGCCCTGCTGGTGCAGGCTCAGGTCGTAGCCGGGCAGGCCCGTGATCTCCGCGAACCGCTCGAAGATCTCGATGCTCTCCTTCATCATCCGGATGTCCTCGGGCGCGTCGAACTGGGCGCGGAACGCCTCGAGGGACCGGGTGGTGGTGAGGCTCGCGAGGGCGGAGCGGCGCTCGAGGAGCACCACTTCCATCCCCGCCCGCGACGTGAAGAAGGCCGTGGCCGCCCCGACGACGCCTCCGCCGATCACGACGAGGTCCGCGCGCGCCGGCAGGTCAGCCATCAGCGGTCGGAGTCTACTCCGAAAGCGCGCGTATCTCGTCGTGCCTCTTGAAGAGGCCCATCCGGTGGAAGGCGAAGTCGTACTTCACGGGGTCGGCGGGGTCGAACGCGCGCAAGCGCCGCGTGATGTCCGCGGCCATCCTCCATCCCGCGGAGCGGTAGCGCGTGAGACGGACGCGGCGGGCCACGTTGTAGATGTGCGTGTCGAGCGGGATCACGAGCGCGGAGGCCGGAACCGAGGACCAGAGCCCGAGGTCCACCGAGTCGCGCCGCACCATCCAGCGCAGGTAGAGGTTGAGCCGCTTGCAGGCGCTGCCGTCCGCGGGCGAAGGGAAGAAATAACGCACGCCCGCGTGGCGCGGGAGCGCGCGGCCGCGGTAGAGCCCGCCGTGGTCGAGCGCGAGAGCGCGGCGGACGAACGAGGCCAGCGCGGGACCGACGTCGGCCGCTCCGGGCGGCGCGCCGGCGGCGAAGAAGCCCTCCACCGACCCGTGGGCTTCGAGCATCTGGCGGAGGAAGTAGAGGAGGCAGGCCACGTCGCGGCCGACCGTCCAGCGGTGCTTGAAGCCGCGGAGACGGCGGGCCGCGTCCCCCGGGTCCAGGGCGCGCACGGACTCGGCCGGACGGGGTCCCAGGACCTCGAGCACGGCGCCGATGCTCCGCTTGATCTGCCGCACGTTACCGAAGGCGAGGCCCGAAGCCACGAGCCCCACCACCTCGCGGTCTTCACGGCCCTCCTGCAGGCGCACCCACTGGAGCGGATCGGGGTCCACGAAGCGGTGGTCGTAGTGCGCGTAGAGGGCGTCGAGTCGTCGCCTGAGCTCGTCGCGTTTCACGAGGTCCGATTGTAAGCGCGCCGCACGATCGCGCTCTTGCGGTAGTATTTCTGATCATGAAAGAGCGATCGTTCCACGACGGACGAGAGGACGGGCTCGTCCCGCTCGAGAGCCTGGACCTGGACAAGGTCACGTCCTTTTCTTCCCTCCTCCGCGCGATGGGAAAGACCGCCTTCAGCGGGCGCAGCCTCGGGGAAGCCCTCGACGTGACGCTCGCGATGGTCAGGGACCCCCAGTGCAAGGTCGTCCTCACCCTCTCCGGGGCCATGACGATCGCGAAGATGGGCCACGTCATCTCCAAGATGATCGACACGGGGATGGTCCAGGCGATCGTCTCGACCGGCGCGCTCATGGCGCACGGGCTCTCGGAAGCGGTGGGGATGGTGCACTACCGCCACGATCCCCGGATGTCGGACGAGGAGCTCTTCGCCAAGGGCTACAACCGCGTGTACGACACGCTGGAGATGGAAGCGAACCTCAACTACGTCGAGGACTTCACGGGGCAGGCGCTCGACCGGCTGGAAGGCAAGGGCGACCTCTCGAGCGAGAGCATCTGCCGGATGCTCGGCGAGGTACTCTCAGAGGACCCGCACAGCCGGGGAGTGCTCAGGAGCGCCTTCCTGAAGCAGGTGCCGGTCTACGTCCCCGCCTTCACGGACTCTGAGCTCGGGCTCGACCTCGCGACCTGGGCCATGAAGAAGGCGCAGAATCGCGGCGTGAAGGGGGCGGACGCGCTCATGGCGAACGTCCCCCGCTTCAACCCCTTCCTCGACCTCGCGAGCTACGCGAAGTTCGCCCTGAGCGCCGAGCGCCTGGGGATCTTCACGATCGGGGGCGGAGTCCCGCGGAACTGGGCGCAGGAGGTGGGGCCGTTCGTGGACATCACGAACCACCGGCTGGGCCTCGACCTCCACGCCCCGCGCTTCCAGTACGCGGTCCGGATATGCCCCGAGCCGACGCACTGGGGAGGCCTGTCGGGCTGCACGTATTCCGAGGGCGTTTCCTGGGGCAAGTTCGTGCCCGAGGCCGAAGGCGGCCGGTTCGCGGAGGTCTACGCCGACGCGACGACCGTCTGGCCGCTCCTCATCAAAGCCGTCCTCGAGGAGCTATAGCAGGGCGCTGAAAAAGCAGCCTTCGGGAGCCGCGCGCGGCGCGAGAGGACACTTTTCAGCACCCTGCTAGAAGCGGCGGAGCGGCGGTTGGGGGCTCGAGGAGAGGGAGCCCGAGAGCCGCCGCGCGGCCGCGTACGGCTACGAGCTACTGCTTGGCGATGACCTTGTCCTTGAACTTCGCGTAGTTGGCCGAGGGGACGATTCCCCGCTCGACCAGCTCGTCCTTCGCCTTGTAGGGCCGGCCCTCGATGATCTTCTTGGCGTAGGCCGCCCCTACCCCGGGCAGCGCCTCCAGCTGCTTTTCGGTTGCGGTGTTGAGGTCCAGCGGCTGGGCGTGGTGCTTGGTCGTGGTCTTGGCGTGCGTGCTCGCCGAGCCGGTCCCCGCGGCGGCGAATCCGGGGGCCGCAACCAGCCCCACTACGACCAACGCGATGGCAATCTTCTGGATCATGACTCCTCCCGTATGACCGTTACGACGCAGCGTATCGGCCAGGGGTCGGCAGCCCGCCCGAAAGATAGGGTCGCTAGTCGGCGTCCTTTTCGCCGCTTCCCGGCTCCGGGCCGCGGTCGAGGTCGATGAGGGCCTGGTCGGAGAGTCCCAGCAGGTCCTGCAGGTACTCCTTCATGGCCATGATCACGAACGCGGCCTCCGCGGACACGAACATCCCCACGTAGATCAGGAGCAGCGCCCACCGGCGCGGGATGTCCCGCAGGGGCGTGAGGAGGAGGAGCGCGTCGTCGCCGTGCGCCACGCGCTCCGCGGGGGGAGCGGACTGCAGGATCTGCAGGGAATCGTCGAGCGTGTTGTGGTAGAGGATCACCAGCAGGAAGCAGACCGCGGTCAGGAGGAGCGGCAACCAGGCCAGGATGTGCCACCACACCCGGTCCTTGAAGCTCGAGAAGCCGCTCTCGAAGAGGTACCGCGCGAGCTGGTGGCGGCCGTAGAAGACGAAGCCGAGGACGAGGAAGCAGAAGAGGGACGTGTAGGTCGACAGAAGGTAGGTCTGGGCGGAGTACGTCGGAATCAGGCCCAGGGTGGTGACCGGGATCGGAAGCGCGGCCACCACCACCGACG
>JBKPBQ010000091.1:0-6612 GCA_046726955.1 Acidobacteriota bacterium | reverse complement strand
ATCTGCTCGACGCCGGCGCGCTTGATCACGTCCACGACCTCGAGGACCTTGCCGTAGCGCAGTCCCTCGTCGGCGCGGAGGTAGACGACTTTCGACGGGCGTCCGGTCATCCGACTCCGGAGCTCGTCCTCGAGCAGGATCAGGTTGACGATCCGGTCGCCCACGTAGACCTTGCCGTCCGCTCTCACGGAAACGGTGAGCCGGTCTTCGGGCGGAATCTGCGGCTGGTTCGCCACGGGAAGCGCGACGTCGATCCCGCGGCTCATCATCGGCGCCGTCACCATGAACACGAGCAGCAGCACGAGCACGACGTCCACGAGCGGCGTGACGTTGATCTCGCCGAGCAAGGGCGCGCTCCGCCGCGAGCGGAAGCCCTGGTAGACCGAGCCCGCCCGTGTCGCCCGTTCGCCGTCGCCGCTCGTCTGCATGTCGAAATGCGCCTAGGTGAAGTTGCGCTCCACGATGTTCAGGAACTCGAGGGCGAAGTCGTCCGTCATCGCGGAGAGCACCTTCACGCGGCTGCTGAAGAAGTTGAAGAAGACGGCCGCGGGGATCGCGGCCAGAAGGCCCATGGCCGTGGTCACGAGGGCTTCGGAGATCCCGGGCGCCACCACCGCGAGGTTCGCCGAGCCCATCCTTCCGATGTCGCCGAACGCCGTCATGATTCCCCAGACCGTTCCGAAGAGGCCGACGAAGGGACAGACGCTCGCGGTCGTGGCGAGGAAGCTCAGGCGCCGCTCGAGCCGAGTCGACTCGACCGTCGCCGCGCGCACGAGCGAGCGCGAGAGCGACTCGAGGCTGCGCACGGTGGGGCGCGGAGCGGACGCGCCGGGCGCCGCGCCGCGCACCTGCTGGTTCACCTCGACGTAGCCGGCCTGGAACACGCCCACGAGGGGACTCGCGCGGAGCTGGAGGCAGACCGCGTTCACCTCGGAGAACTTGCTGCTCTTGCGGAATATCTGCAGGAACGTCTGGGAATGGACGTACGCGCGGTGCAGCGCCGCTCCTTTGTAGATGATGATGGCCCAGGAGACGAGCGAGAAGAGGAGGAGGACCAGGAGGACGATCTTGGCCACCAGGCCCACGTGGGCGAGTAGGCCCACGAGACCCCCCGAGAACGCGGTCGTCTGTGCCAGCAGAGGGAGGGTCGAGACCACACTACCTCGCTAAATAGCGCTGTGCGACGAAAATGCCACAATCCCTTGTGGCTGTCAACGGTGGAATTCGCATCCGGAGCCGGTCCCGGCCTGTCCTATCGTCGTCTTATCTTGCATTTACAGCCTCCGACGGCCTATTGTATCGGCGGCCCGAGCGGGTCCATGCATGATCAAGCTTCTTAGAATCAACAATATCGCGCTGATCGCCTCGCTCGAGGTCGAGCTCGGCCCGGGCCTGACCCTCCTGACGGGAGAGACGGGAGCGGGCAAGTCCATTCTGATAGACGCTCTGGGGCTCGTCCTGGGCGAGCGGGCCTCGACGGACCTGATACGGTCCGGCGAAGAGCGCGCCGTCGTCGAGGCGCTTGCCGATGGCCCCGCACTCGAAGGATTCCTGCAAGAACACGGCCTCCCCTCTGAGGGCGACGAGGTCGTGATCCGTCGCGAGATCCACTCCTCCGGGAAGGGGAAGGCCACGGTCAACGGCGCGCTCGTTCCCCTCGCGGTGCTGAAGGAGCTCGCTCCGCTCGTGGCCGCGGTTCACGGCCAGCACGATCCGCAGGGTCTGCTCGATCCGGCGGCGCACGTCGACCTCCTCGACCACCACGCCGGGCTCGACCACTCCGGCCTCGCCGCCACGTACCTTCGCCTGCGCGAGGTCGAGGCCGGTCTCGAGCGGCTTCGCAAGGACCGCCGCGAGGCCGAGCGCCGGCGCGAGATGCTGGCGTTCCAGGCCGAGGAGATCCGCAAGGCGCACCTGCGGGCGGACGAAGAGGAATCGCTCCGCGCCGAGAAGGTCCGCCAGGCGAATGCGGGCCGGCTCGCCGGGCTCTCGGCGGAGGCCTATGGCCTCCTTTATGAAGACGACGGCGCCGCGCTCGGCCGCCTCGGCCAGGTCTATCGCAAGGTCGAGGAGCTCGCGGCGATCGACGCGGAGCTCTTGCCGTACGTCGAGGGCCGGGGATCCGTCATCGCCCAGCTCGAGGACCTGGCCCTCTTCCTCCGCGACTACCGGGAGCGGATCCAGGTCACGCCCGGGCGGCTCGACGAGCTGGAGGGGCGGCTCGCGCTCATCGAACGCCTCAAGAAGAAGTACGGGGCCACGGTCGAGGAGGTGATCGCCTTCGGCGAGCGCTGCCAGAGCGAGCTCGAGCAGATGGGGACACCCGAGGAGCAGGAGAAGGCACTCGAGGCCGAGCGGGCAATACTCGCCGCCCGCTACTTCGAGCTCGCTCGCGAGCTCTCCCGTCAGCGCCGGGCGGCCGCCCTCGACCTGCAGAAGAAGGTCCGGAGCGAGCTCGGCCACCTGGCGATGGAGAAGACGCGGTTCGAGGTCGTCTTCCGGCCCGAGATGATCCCGGTCGACGCGAGCGACACCTCGACCTGGACCGAGAAGGGCCTCGAGACTGCGGAGTTCATGCTCTCGCCCAACCCCGGCGAGGACCTCCGGCCGCTCGCGCGGATTGCCTCCGGCGGCGAGCTCTCGCGGCTCATGCTCGCCCTGAAGTCGGTGGCGAGCCTGGACGCCCGCGGCCTCACGCTCGTCTTCGACGAGGTGGACGCCGGGATCGGGGGCCGCGTGGCCGAGGTGGTGGGGAAGAAGCTCCGCTCGATGGCCGCCCGCCACCAGGTCCTCTGCGTGACCCACCTTCCGCAGATTGCGTCGCTGGCCGATCGCCACTACGCTGTTCGCAAGCGCGTGGAGCGGGGGCGGACGACGACGGAGATCGCCGCCCTCTCTCCCGAGGATCGCGTCGAGGAGATCGCGCGGATGCTCGGGGGCGAGACGCTGACGGAGACGGCTCGCCACCACGCCCGGGAAATGGTGAACCAGAGCCTTCGCTCCTGAGGCGGATCTTTTGGTCGACAAAGCAAAAAGCCGCTTCTTCGTGAAGACGTTCGGCTGCCAGATGAACGTCAACGATTCCGAGCGGATCGCGGGGCTCCTCGCCGGCGAGGGGATGGAGGCCGCCGACGACGCCTCGACCGCGGACTTCGTCTTCATCAACACGTGCGCCGTGCGCGAGAAGGCCGCGAGCAAGCTCTACCACTCGCTCCACCGGCTGCGCCACGAGAAGACGAAGAACCCCTCACTGCGCGTCGGCGTCGGCGGCTGCGTGGCCCAGCTCGAGGGCCGCGCCATCCTCGAGCGTGCGCCCTTCGTGGACGTGCTGGTGGGAACGCACAACGTCCACCGCGTTCCTGGGCTGCTCCGGGAATCGCGGCCCGGCCACGCGGGTGTCGATCTCGATCGCAAAGCCGACACGTTCCTGGTGCCCGACGACAAGGTCGCGCACTCGAGCCCGGTGCGGGCCTACGTCACGGCCATCGAAGGCTGCAACCACGTCTGCAGCTTCTGCGTCGTGCCGCGCACGCGCGGACCGGAGGTGAACCGCGCGCCGGAAAAAATCGTGGCCGAGGTGGAGAGCCTGGTGGCTCGTGGCTATCCCGAGGTGATGCTCCTCGGCCAGACGGTCAACGCCTACCAGCACGGCGACGTCGATTTCGCAGGGCTGCTCGAGCGCGTCGCTGGCGTTCGCGGGCTCCAGCGTCTGCGGTTCACGACGTCGCATCCCGAGCACGTCTCGGAGCGCATGGCGGACGCACTCGCCCTCGCCAAGGTCTGCCCGTATCTCCACCTGCCGGTGCAATCGGGGTCGGATAGGATCCTCGCCGACATGCGCCGCGGGTACTCGAGGGCCGAGTACCTGGAGAAGGTCGTGCTCCTTCGGAGCCGGGTGCCCGGCCTCGCCCTGACGAGCGACGTCATCGTCGGTTATCCCGGCGAGACCGAGGCGGACTTCGACGCCACCGTGTCCCTCGTCGAGGACGTCGGCTTCGACGGGCTCTTCGTCTTCGCGTACTCACCTCGGCCGGGTACGGCCGCCTTCCGGGTGGCCGACGACGTCCCGGCGGACGTGAAGGACCGCCGTCTGAAGGCGATCAACGAGGCCCAGCAGAAGCGCCAACGCGAGCGCCACCGCGCGCTCGTCGGGACGCGTCACGAAGTGCTGGTGGACAGCGTCGAGGGCGACGGCCGCGTCTCCGGCCGGACCCCCCACTTCCGGATCGTCCACCTGGAGGGCTCCGAGGCCCTCCTCGGCCGCACCGTGCTCAGCGAGATCGAGGGATCCGGCCCGAACGCGTTGAAGGGCCGCGTCCTGCAAGCACTTCATTGACAGGAAGTTCTGCCGCTCCTATATTCTGATTCGGATTCGTTAGGTGCCCCGGGAGGCGGCATGGAAATCGAGATGACCGTCAAGGGGTTGACGATCGACCCCATCACCAACATGCCGGTCATCGTCCTCCGCGACGAGCAGGGCCAGCGCGTCCTCCCAATCTGGGTCGGACTTCCCGAGGCGAACGCCATCGCCCTCCAGATCGAGAACGTCCAGACCCCGCGTCCGATGACCCACGACCTGCTCAAGAACGTGATCTCGGACCTGAATGCCGAGGTCGAGCGGATCGTCGTGTGCGAGCTGAAGGAGAGCACGTTCTACGCAATGATCTACCTCCAGATCGGGGACCGCCGGACCGCCGTGGATGCCCGTCCGTCAGACGCCATAGCGCTCGCGCTCCGAGCGCACGCGAAGATCTTCGTCGAGCACACCGTGATCGAGAACGCCCAGAGTGTCGAGAAGAGGGACTCCTCGGACATCGGCCGCTTGCAGAAGTGGCTCGAGGGTCTCTCCGAAGACGAGCTCGGAAAATACAAGATGTAGTTGCGGGGGTGTCCCTACCCCCAATTTGTGCTTGACCCGCCCCAAACGCTCCGTTAAGATCCGGCCTCGATCACGCAGCTCTCCTGCCAGAGGCTCACGTTTGATCGTCCTGGCCATAGCCAATCAGAAGGGCGGAGTCGGAAAGACCACGACTGCGATCAACCTCGCTGCCGCGCTCGCTATGCGCGGGCGGCCCACGCTTCTCATCGACCTCGATCCCCAGGCCAACTCCTCGATCAGCTACCTCGACGCGCGCGGCCTCGAGAAGTCGATGTACGACGTGCTTGGCAACGGCGTCGCCCTTGCGGATGTGGTCGTTCCCTCGTCGATCAAGCACCTCGACATCGCACCCTCGCGGATCGCGCTGGCCAAGCTCGAGGCGCAGCTCGTCGGGGAGCTCGATGGCCACTTCCGCCTCAAGGACCGGCTCGACGCGATCAAGAGCCGGTACGAGTTCGTCATCATCGACACGCCTCCCGCGCTCGGCCTCATCACCGTCAACGCGCTCGTCGCCGCCACGCACCTCATGATTCCTGTCCAGTCGAGCTACTTCGCGCTCGAGGGGACGGACGACCTGCTGGAGACCGTGGACAAGATTCGCGCCCGTCCGAATCCCGACCTCAAGCTGCTGGGAGCGGTGATCACCCTCCACGACAAGCGGACGACGCTCGCCCGCGACGTCCACAAGGCGGTGGCCGAGGTCTTCGGCGGCCGCGTCTTCGAGACCACGATCACGAAGAGCATCCGGCTGGAAGAGAGCCCGGCGCACAAGGAGTCGATCTTCACCTTCGCTCCCCAGTCGAGCGGTGCCTACGAGTACTACCGCCTCTGCGAGGAGGTCATCGAACGTGTCTAACGTCCGTCGAATCGGCCTGCCGGATGCGATGCGCATGCGGCACGACACCCACTTCGTCGAGCAGCTCGCGCGTCCCGGCGGGGAAGCGATCGGCCGGCTCATCCCCATCGAGGACATCAAGCCCAACCCGAAGCAGCCGCGGCAGAGCTTGGGCGACCTGACCGAGCTCACCGCCTCGATCCGCGAGAAGGGCGTGATCGAGCCGATCCTCGTCCGCAAGGTCGGAGGACACTTCGAGATCATCGCCGGCGAGCGGCGGTTCCGCGCCGCCTCGAAGGCGGGACTGTCCGAGATTCCTTGCGTCGTGCGCGAGACGACGGACGCCGAGATGATGGAGCTGGCACTCGTCGAGAACCTTCAGCGAAAGGACCTGAGCCCGTTCGAAGAGGCGGACGGTCTCAAGACCCTGGCCGAGAGCTACGGCTACACGCACGAGCTGATGGCCGAGAAGCTCGGCAAGAGCCGCAGCGTGATCACCGAGACGCTGTCGCTCGCGACTATGCCCGAGGACGTTCGAAACCTTTGTCGGCTGGCCGACATTCAGAGCAAGTCCACGCTTCTTCAGATAGTTAGACAGTCGGACGCCGGAAAAATGGTCGACATGCTGGAGCGTCTCCAGCAGGAAGGCGCGACCCGCAGCGACGCCCGGCGGCTCGCTCGCGAAGGCAAGGCGGCGAAAGCCGGCAAGGGCCGCCCGAAGAGCTACGTCTTCAACTTCCAGCCGCGCGACAAGAGCTTCGCCCTGACGCTGAGGTTCCGGAGGGGAAGCGTCTCTCGCGAGGAAGTCGCGAAGACGCTGAGCGCGGTTGCGGAAGAGCTCGCGCGCAGCTGAAGAGCTTCTTCTAACTATTTATCAAAAAGCCAGTTATTCGAAATT
>JBKPBQ010000090.1:0-9502 GCA_046726955.1 Acidobacteriota bacterium | reverse complement strand
CGTCCATGTTGGGGACCGTGCGCAGCGAGAGCCGGGCCCGCGCGGAGTCCACGAACTGGTTGGACGACCCCTGGATCTCTTGCGATTCCATGGCGATCACGGTGAGCGACGGCCGCGTCCAGATCCGCTCGTAGACCGAGTACTTCTTCTCCCCGTTCAGCTTCAGGCCCGGGACCAGGCCCCCGTCCTTCTTGAACTTCTTCTCGCTGAAGGGCAGCTTGCGGATGCGCGCGAGCTGCTTGCCGCTGGGCCGGGCCACGTCCTTGTACAGGCCCGGGATGTCCAGCGACCCGTCGTCCTTCTGGAGGCCGGCGATGAGCCGGCTCAGGACCTGCACCGGGTCCGGCACCGTCCGCATCGAGAGCCGCGCACGGGCGGAGTCGAGGACCTGGTTCGACGATCCCGCGATCGGCTGGGCCTCGAACGCGATCACGGTCAGCGACGGCCGCGTCCAGATCCGCTCGTAGACCGAGTAGCCCTTTTCCCCCGCCAGCTTCACGCCGTCCACGAGCCCGGCGTCCCGCTTGAACTTCTTCTCGTCGAAGGGCAGCTTGCGGATCCGCTTGAGCTGGGTCTTGGACGGCTTGGCCACGTCCTTGTAGAGGCCGGGGACGTTGATCGAGCCGTCCTTGCCCTGCAGGTCGGCGATCAGCTTCGAGAGGATCTGCACCGGGTCGGGCACGGGCCCGCCCCACATGCCGCTGTGAACGGGATGTTCGAGGACCTGGACCTCCACGTCGACCTGGGCGATCCCGCGGAGCTGGTACGTGAGGGCGGGCACGCCCGTGTCGAAGTTGGCGGTGTCGGAGAGCACGATGAAGTCCGCGCTGAGCTTGTCCTTGTACTTGTCGAGGAACTTGCCCAGGTTCTCGGAGCCGATCTCCTCCTCGCCCTCGATCACGAACTTCACGTTGCAGGGCAGCGTTCCCGACGACTTCAGGTACGACGCCACCGCGGCCACGTGGGCCATGACCCCCGCCTTGTCGTCCGCGGTCCCCCGGCCGTAGAGGCGTCCGCCGCGCTCGGTGGGCTCGAAGGGGGGCGTCGTCCACCGCTCGTGGACGCCCTCCGGCTGCACGTCGTGGTGGCCGTAGAGGAGGATCGTGGGCGCGCCCGGCTTGTGGAGCCAGTCCCCATATACATAAGGATGGACCCCCGGGATCTCCAGGACCTGCACGTTCTCGACCCCGGCCTCCCGCAGCGCCTTGGCCACCGATTCCGCGGAGCGCCGGACTTCGTCGGGCGGATAGCCCTCGGCGGAGACGCTCGGCACCTTGGACATGTCGATGAGCGTGGCGAGGAAGTCGCGCGTGTGGGCGTCGAGGTAGTCGAGCGCGGCTTTCACCGAGCCGTTGGGCGAGGCCATGAGTCCTCCGAAGGGTTGACGACGGGCCGAACGGCACCGTACTTCCTCGCGGCACGCCGGGTCAAGCCGCCGTCCGCCGCCGGCGACCGCATAATGGCCCACGCGGGCCGCACCGGCGCCACAGGCGCGGTCCCGCCCTGGAGGACACTCGAGAATGGCCATGGATGTCTCGGTGTTGAAGAACGTGCCCCTCTTCCAGCTCCTGGACGAGGACGAGCTGCGCGCGCTGACCGCGGAGATCGAGGAGCGCTCCTACGTCGCGGGGCAGACCGTGTTCAAGGTCGACCAGCCGGGCGCGGAGATGCACGTCGTGCTCGAGGGATGCGTAGAGACCTTCCTCACCGACGAGGAGGGCCAGCGCGTGGTGCTGGCGAAGCTCGGGCCGGGAGAGCTCTTCGGAGAGCTGTCGCTCTTCGACGAGGAGCCGCGCTCCGCGAGCGCCGAGGCCCGCGAGCCCACCCGCACCTGCATCGTGGACCGCGCGGACCTCGAGCGCCTGTTCGCGCGCAAGCCGAACGCCGCGCTCCACATCCTGGCCGTGCTCTCGCGCCGCCTGCGGCGCACCGACGTGCTGCTCTCGCAGCGCACGGCCCGCAACCCGAACGTCGTCATCGAGGAGGAGACGAGCTTCGGCGAGCGGGTGGCCGACCTCGTGGCGCGCTTCGGCGGGTCCTGGACGTTCATCAACGCCTTCATCGCCCTCATGCTCGTGTGGATCGGGGTCAACGTCTTCTACCTGGTGAAGCCCTTCGATCCCGCGCCCTTCATCGGCCTGAACCTCGTGCTGTCCATGCTCGCCGCGCTGCAGGCGCCGGTGATCATGATGAGCCAGAACCGGCAGGACGCGAAGGACCGCGTGCGCGCCGACCTCGACTACCAGGTCAACCTGAAGGCGGAGCTCGAGATCATGGAGCTTCACCGCAAGCTCGATCGCATGAAGGAGGAGCTCTTCGACCTGCTCGCGGAGATGCACCGGCCGGGTCGCCGCTGACTTCCGCCGGGGCTTGAAAAGGCGCGGCCAGGCAGGCTTAGATCAGATCACGCCGGGCGTCGGACGGCGACGGAGGGATGTGATGAGAGTCCTGGCACGGCTTCTGACCTTCATCGGGGCGCTCGTCGTCCTGCTCGCGGTCGCGGCCCTCGTGGTGGCAGGAGTGAGGCAGCTCACGAAGGGCCGAGTCGCCGCACACACGCTGCTCGAGGTCAACCTCGAAGGCGGCGGGCTCCTGGAGAAGATGCCGTCGGATCCCGTCTCGCAGTTCATGCTGAAGGACCGGCCGACGCTCCGCTCCGTGGTGGACGCGCTCGACAAGGCGGGGGACGACCCGAAGGTCGTCGGCCTCGTGGCGACGCTGGGGGCGGGCGGGCTCGGCATGGCCCAGGCCCAGGAGGTGCGCGACGCGGTCCTCGCCTTCCGAGCCAAGAAGAAGACGGCGATCGCCTTCGCGGAGACGTTCGGCGAGTTCGGGCCCGGCAACGGCGGCTACTATCTGGCCTCCGCGTTCGACGAGATCTACCTGCAGCCGTCGGGCGACATCGGCCTCACCGGCCTCATCGCCCAGAGCCCGTTCGTCCGCGGCACGCTCGACAAGCTCGGGCTGGTCCCGCGCATGGACCACCGCTACGAGTACAAGAACGCGATGAACATCTTCACCGAGAAGAAGTTCACACAAGCGCACAAGGAGGCGACGTCCAAGGTCCTCCTCTCGATGTTCGGCCAGATGGTGAAGGGGATCGCCGAAGGCCGGAAGCTCGGCGAGGACGAGGTGCGCGCGATCTTCGACAAGGGGCCCTACCTCGGCAAGGAGGCGCTCGACGCCAAGCTCGTGGACGGCCTCGCCTACCGCGACGAGGTCTACGAGAAGGCGAAGACGAAGGCCGGCAAGGACACGAAGCTCCTGTTCCTCTCGCAGTACCTCGACCGCGCGGGCCGGCCGCACGAGAAGGGCAAGACGATCGCCCTCATCTACGGCGTGGGCGGCGTCTCCCGCGGCAAGGACGACTACGACCCGGTGCGCGACTCCTTCACGATGGGGTCCGACTCCGTCGCCGCCGCCTTCCGCGACGCGATGGAGGACAAGGACGTCAAGGCGATCCTCTTCCGCGTGGACAGCCCCGGCGGATCCTACGTCGCGTCGGACACGATCTGGCGCGAGACCGTGCGCGCGAAGAAGGCGGGCAAGCCCGTCATCGTCTCCATGGGGGACGTCGCCGGCTCCGGCGGCTACTTCGTGGCCATGGCCGCGGACAAGATCGTGGCCCAGCCCGCGACGATCACCGCCTCCATCGGCGTCCTCGGCGGCAAGATCCTCACCACCGGCCTCTGGGACAAGATCGGCCTGAGCTGGGACGAGGTGCACTCGAGCGCGAACGCGCGGATGTGGTCCACGACCTCCGACTACACGCCCGCGGAGTGGGCGCGCTTCGAGGCCTCGCTCGACCGCATCTACGAGGACTTCACGAGCAAAGTCGCGGACGGCCGGAAGCTGCCCAAGGAGAAGGTGCTCGAGATCGCCAAGGGACGGATCTGGTCCGGAGAGGACGCGAAGGGCCTGGGCCTCGTGGACGAGCTCGGCGGCCTGACGACCGCGCTGCGCCTGGCCAAGAAGGCCGCGAACATCCCCGACACGGAGGACGTGAAGCTGCAGGTCTTCCCGCGTGCCAAGAGCCCCATCGAGCAGCTCCTGGCGGGGCCGAAGGAGAACAGCGAGCCCTCCCCCGCCACCACTGCGATCGCGCGCGCGCTCGAGACGGCGCGTCCGGTCGTGCGGCAGCTCGACGCGCTGGGCGCCTTCGACAACCCGGGGGTCCTCCTCACACCGCCCCTTGCCGTCCGGTAGAAGCGCGATCGGTTTCGGCCGCTAACGAGACGTCCCCTGGGCCGGCCCGGGGTGTGGCCAGGCTCAACCGTCCGGCTTCCGCCGTGGTTGGCGCCATTGAGAGCTGGCCCGCCTCCGCCCCCGCCAGGCGCGACTGGATGGCGCTCACCGCCAGGCGGAACGCCCGCCGGCTCTCTCCATCCAGGTGCTTCGTGTCGAGCTCGTGGAGGAGAGGCTCCACTGCCTTGACTGTTCCCAGCGAGCCCAGCGCGCGTGCGGCGGCGATCCTGAGCTCGGCCGCCTCGTGGCGCGCCGCATCGACGAGATGCGGCTCGGCCTTTGCATCGCCGAGTGCGTCGAGCGCCCCGGCGGCAGCTGCTGCCGTCCGTGCGTCAGCGTGCTCGAGCAGGACGCACAGGGGGCCGAGGCTCGGAGCGAACTTGAGCTGGCCCACCTCCTGGATCGACTGCCGACGCGTCTCGCCCGAGCGGCCCTTGAGCGCGGCGACGAGGAGAGGTCCCGCCTCAGCGGGAGGCAGCCGGGCGGCGAGAAGCGATGCGGCTTCCGCCGACGCGTGGTCCGGAGCCCGCTCGTCCGCGAGGAGCGACCGGAGAACTTCGGCGCCGTCGTCACGCAGGAAGCGCGCGGCGGCCAGACGGACCCACGGATCCGCATCCGCGAGATCGCCGCTGCTCGCCTCCCTCGCCAGGGACAGACCCGGGAAGTGCTGCTGGAGGAGCGACAGGTTCCAGAGGCGCACGCCGGGGACCGGGTCCGTGGTGGCGTTGGCGGCAAGGCGTTGGGGCACAGCGGCGGCTTCCGCCTCGATGAGCTGCTCGGCGAGCTGGACGAGCTCGATGATGAGCTTCGGCACCACGGCCGCGCCGAAACCCTGGGTCGTCTTCCAGAAGAGCCGCCCGTCGCGGAAGCTGCCGTCCCAGGCCACGAGCCGGCGAAGGCTGAAGCGCAGGCGGTCGTCGAGAATGGCCGCCAGCTCGACTGTGTCGCCGACCATCTCCACGGCATCGTCGAAGAGGGCGTCGCCGGTGAGGATGTCGGCCGACCGGCCGCTCTCCCGGGAGAAGCGGAGGCCCTCTGGGAGCCGGGGGCACGTGAGCGTCACGTGAAGGTTGGCGTGGACGGGCTGGTGCTCCTCTTCCTTGTACGTGCGTACTTCCGCGCGGATGATGTAGTCGCCCCGCCGGCACTCGGCTTGGGGCGACCCCCAAGGGCGCGGCTCGAAGTGCAACGCGTGCTGGCGTCGCGCGATTTCGAGCCCGTCGTTGAACGAGCGCGCGACGTCGCCGCGCAGCTCGTCTTTGATCAGGCCCAAGGCACGGAGCGCGAGGGTGCCAAGGACGGCAACGACAATGATGCCGCCTTGCACCAGGACGAAAGGGTCCACTGGCGGTCCTCCCTACAGCAGCCGCACGACCGGCTGCCGTTCCATCAGCGGCCGCCGGCTCAAGAGGTCCGTTACCGTCGCGATCAGCCACCGGTTCTCGTCGACGCCGAAGCTCACCTCGAGGCGCGGCCGGCGGTCGCGCGGGGAGTGCGGCGGGTCGAGAGCGCCGAGCGTCGGGTTGGCGTCGTTCAGCGGCACGACGACGCGTCCGTCGGCCGCGCCGTCGCCGCCCACCTTGAACAGGTTCCCCGCCGCATCCCACACGAAGCGGCGGCCCGAATGGTTCGCGCTGCCGATCTCGCACACGAGGAGCTTGAACAGCGTCTCCGGGGCGCCGAGCGAGCACGTGGGAACGAGCTGGGCCCGCCAGAAGTCGGGGCGCGTGGGGAAGCGCGTGCCGCGAGGCACCACCACGGTGTGGACGGGTTCGTGGGTCTTCGCGTCGTACGTCACGAACGCGTAGTCGTGGACGATGAAGTCGAGCTGGGCGTACCGATTCGCGGCGAAGGACGCTGCGCCCTTCACCACTGCCTCGAAGGGGTGCCAGGCGCGCACGCGCGCGCGTCCGAACCGCTCCTCGACCTGGGCGAAGACACCCGGCAGGAGCGTCGAGCCGCCCACGACGAGCACGTCGTCGACGGCTTCGGGACCCAGCTTTCCCTCGGCGGCCTGCGCGAGGACGCCCTCCAGCCCCGAGGCGAGGGCGGCGTAGAAGCCGCGCTGGCGCAGCGTCTCCACGAGGTCGTCGCGCGTCAGCTGCAGCGGCCGCGTGCCTTCCCTCTGGCGCGAGACCCGGCGCGCGAGGCCCGGTGGGCTGAGCAGGAACTCCTCCGCGGGGCGGAAGAAGAGCGACTCCTTGACCCGGCAGGCCTCGGACAGCATGAGCCGCCGCCAGAGGCGCACCTGCTCGTCGTCGGGCAGGTCCTCGAGCGCGTAGCCCATCCGCTCGCAGACGAGCTCGAGCAGCCAGCCGTCGACGGCGTTGCCTCCGAGGAGGCTTCCCTGCTTGGCGAGCACGATGGCCCGCCCCTGCTGCAGGGAGGCGGCGCCCAGGCGTACGAGGGCCACGTGCAGCGTGCCGCCTCCGATGTCCACGACGAGCACCGTGCGCTCGGTCTCGAGCCCGAGCCCGTAACCGAGGGCGGCGGCGAGCGGCTCGTCGAGGAAGCGCAGCCGCGACACGCCGAGCGAGCGCGCGATCTGCTCGACCTCCGCGCGGTAGCCTTCGTAGGCGTCCACGGGCATGCTCACGACCAGGTCGCGGACGCTGCGGCCGGTCTCGCGGCCGACCTCGGCGAAGACCTCGCGCACGAACGCGCGCGCCGCCTGGCGGGCGGTTATCTCGCTCCGGCCGAGGCGCGCGAGCGAGCGCAGCGGATCGAGCGCGAGCGCGGCCTTGAAGCCGGGGACGTACGCGGGATCGACGATCGCCGCGTTCCGCTCGAGGGCGGGGCGGCCGACGAGGGCGGTGCAGCCCCAAAGCGTGAATCGCTCGAGACGACGCCAGCTTCCGATGCGGTCGAGGAGCGAGCCGGGCTCGAGCATCTGGACGACCGAAGGGACGAGCCCGGGCGCCTCGAGGGGGTCTTCGCCCTCGGGACGGCGGCACAGGCGCGGCAGGGACACGAGGCGCGGATCCCCGCTGTCGTCGTCCCAGCGCGCGACCGCGGTGTTGGTCGTGCCGAGATCCAGCGCCCAGGTCACGTGCAGATCCTCCTGCCCGATCGGAGGGCGTGAACGGTCAAACTACGGCGAGACTCGTGGATCCATCGTAGCATTCGCGCCGCCGCCACGAATCGCGTCGCGAACGGCACGGGAAACGGCTACCTCGCCGATGTGTGGCCCGTAGCCGACACATCGGTTTTCACAGACGTACATATGTCGCGTGCTACGATCGCGAAGGAGTGATAGCGTCCCTCCCTTGGCCTCGGAAGAGACGAAGGAACCGGAACTCAATATCGGGCGGATCCACAAGTACACGATCCTCTCCAAGATCGGGCAGGGGGCGATGGGTGAGGTCTTCAAGGCCCACGACGCCGTCCTCGACCGCTTCGTCGCCATAAAGACGATCGCCCGGGCCCTCGACCGAGACGACAGCCACAAGGAGCGCTTCCAGCGCGAGGCGCGGGCCGCGGGGCGGCTCGCCCACCGCAACATCGTCACCGTCCACGAGTACGGCGAGGAGACCGAGAGGGGGATCGTCTACATCGTGATGGAGCTCCTCGAGGGGACGGACCTCCGCGATCTCATCGAGAAGCGGGCCGTGAAGTCCGTGACGGACAAGCTCGCGATCATGGAAGAGATCTGCGACGGTCTCGCCTTCGCCCACGCCAACGGCGTCGTGCACCGCGACCTGAAGCCGGGGAACATCCACGTCCTCGACAACGGCCACGTCAAGATCATGGACTTCGGCCTCGCCCGCCGCATGGAGGAGGATCCCGCGCGCACGGCCGTGATCATGGGCACGCCCTACTACATGGCGCCCGAGCAGGCGGCGGGCGAGCGTGCGACCGTCCGCTCCGACGTCTTCGCGCTCGGGGCCGTCTTCTACGAGCTCCTCGCCGGCCGGCGGCCCTTCACGGGTGAATCGATCCCGTCCGTGCTCTTCAGCGTCGTCCACCACGAGCCCAAGCCGCTCGCCGCGGTCGTGCCCGAAGCGCCGGCGCTCGTCGCGTTCGTCGAGAAGGCGCTGGCCAAGGATCCCGACGCGCGATACCGGGACGCCGGCGAGATGCGGGAGGCCCTGCGGGACGTCCGGGCTTCCCTGGAGACGGGAGCGCCGCGGCATTCTCGTCCGGAGGCCGTCCCGCCTCCCGAGTCCCCTCGACCGCCGCGCCCCGCTTCGCTCTCCGAGGCGCCAGGCACCGACCCCGCGGTCAAGGCGGCGATCGGCGACATCCACGAGTACCTCGCGGACAAGACACCGCCGCTCATGGTCGCCGATTCCGTGGCCCTCGTCATGAACGCGTCCCCCGAGGGCCTGGCCTCCGACCTCTACGCCTGGGCGGAGCGCCAGCGCGAGTCGCAGCGCGAGGTGCCGCTCGCCGACCTCGCCTTCCACGCGCTGCGCAAGCTGCACCTCATCGGCGAGTTCCGCCTCGTGGACCCCGACGCGCTCTCCGCCCACGTCCAGTTGGTCGGCGACGCCATGCTCGATCTCTTCCCCGGCGAGGAGCGGGAGAGGCTGAAGCGCCGGCTCGCCCGGCTCGGCGAGTCCGAGATGGTGCGCACGGGACCCATCGGCCTCCTCCACCGCGACCCCGAGGACGGTCCCCCGTCTTCGTCCCCGGCGGCCGCGGGGCCCGCTCCCGACGAGACCGTCGCCGGCGCCTCCGCGACCTCGACCATGCAGCCCGACGAGATGCAGCACAACCTGCGCCGGCTCTCCCTGCTCGAAGAGCGCCTGCAGCAGGGCGAGACGGGCCCGGTGCCGAGGCTCGACGAGCCCACCCGCAGCCAGCTCATCTCCGAGACCCTCGCCACCGCGGCCACCCAGGCGAAGACGGAGACCGAGCTCGAGGAGCACCTGCGGCGGCTGCGTCCGTTAGGCGTGGCCTCGGGGGCCGACGAGGTCTTCCGCTCGCTAGGCCGCGGGATCTCCGAGTGGGTGATCCCTCCCGAGGTCACGCCCTGGCAGGGCGTGCCGCGCCTCGAGGTCGAGGCGATGCGCCGCATCATCGCCCTCGCGGACGAGCCGATCGAGATGGCCCGCCGCTTCCGGCACCTCGTCTACGCCGCGATCGAGCAGTTCAACGAGGGCAACCTCGGCCGGGCCGTGACCATGTTCGAGCTGGCCACGAGCCTCTACGAGGAGCGGAAGATCGACGCCGGGTTCGTGGAGACGGTGCAGCGGAAGGGCCACGAGTCGCTGGAGATGCGGCGGATGCGGCAGTACCTTGGGCAGGCCGAGCG
>JBKPBQ010000089.1:0-14335 GCA_046726955.1 Acidobacteriota bacterium | reverse complement strand
GCCTTGTCTCTCCGCAGGTCGACCTTGCGAATCATCTCCTTGCCCGGCAGCAGACGTCCGGTACCTGAGAGTCGATCGCCGTCTACGAGGAGACACCACACTGTCTTCACCCGCGGCGACGAGAACTCGGACTTCCAGCAGCCTTCCGTCTTGTCGTATTCCGCGTCGAGCTCGCCCATCGTCAGGCGCTCGCCGTTCACGACCTTGTCGGCCACCCAGTGGACGACGCCCGCTTTCGACCCCGCCGTGAACTCGTAGACCACCGTCTCGTCCTTGCAGGCCGGGGCCGCGACGCGGTCGGTACAGAGCGACGTCCCGCGCCACGTCCCGATCAACTGAGCCGACGTAGGCAAGTCCGACTGCGCGTGCGCCAGCGCGGCCGCCGCCAGGACCGCGGCCAGGCAGCCGGCTCCGAGTATCCGCGCCCTGAACTGCCTCCCCAGCGCGTCGACAGGGTCCGCCGTCACCTTCCCTCCCGCGCAAATCTCGTCCATTGCCAGACGCCGTCCGCCACGCTTCGCGGGAAGCGGTGACCCAGCTGGCGGGCCACCATGCAGAGCTGGCCTCGGTGGTGGCCTTCGTGCGCGGCGAAGTAGCTCAGGAAGTGGTGGAGATCGGTCGGGAAGTTCTGCCAGATCGCCCGCGGAACGCGGCCGCCATGCGCCGCGCCAAGATCGATCAGCCGGATCATTCCCTCGCTACTCTTGGCCAACGCCCGGGCCAGCTCGAGCGGCCGCACGCGGCGCAAGTCCACCCGGCGGGGCGGCTTGATGCCGTGGCGCGCGCCGAGGCTCTTGATCCACATGCACCGGCTGTTGTGGAGGTGCGCGGCGATCATCCCGACCGTGAGGCGCGGAACGCCGGGGACGTTGCTCCACCAGATGTCGAGCGGGATTCTCTCGACGAGAAAGACGGTCGCGCGGTTGTTCGTCCGCCACGCGGCGACAACGCCCTCGTCCTGGGCACTTCTCGGCATTCGCGCTTCGCGGCGAATCGGCGTCCCACGGCCCGGCCGCCTCACTTCGCCTGCTCGACCTCCTCGCCCCGGTCCGCCATGACCCGCACGGCGCGCCCCAGGCGGGCGACGCCCTCGCGCAGCTTGTCCGGGTCCTCTTTGGAGAAGTTCAGGCGCAGCGTGTTCGCCCCCGACCCGTCCACGAAGAACGGAGAGCCGGCGACGTAGGCGACGCCCTCCTCGACGGCGAGCGGCAGCAGCGTCTCCGCGTCCATCCCTTCGGGCAGCGAAACCCAGACGAACATGCCGCCCGCGGGCTTGACCCACGTCACCCCGGGCAGCGCCTGGTCGTGGAGAGCGCGCACCATCACGTCGCGCTTGTTGCGGTAGTAGGGCCGGATCTTCGCCTTCTGCTCCTCGATGAGGCCGCGCTGCAGGCAAGCGAGGATGATGCGCTGGTCGAGGCTGCTCCCGCAGAGGTTCGCGGACTGCTTGGCGATCTCGAGCTTGGCCAGGATCGCTTCCGGGCCGACCACGAAAGCGGTGCGCAGGCCGGGAGCGAGGATCTTCGAGAACGACGACAGGTAGACGACGCGGCCGTCCGTGTCCATGGACTTGAGGGTGGGCCGCGGCGCCTCCTCGAAGTACAGGTCGCCGTACGGGTCGTCCTCCACGACCAGCAGGTCGAGATCGCGCGCCACGGCGAGGAGCTCCTTGCGGTTTTCCAAGGAGTGCGAGATGCCGGAGGGGTTCTGGAAGTTCGGGATCACGTACAGGAACTTCACGGCTCGGCCGGCCGCCCGCTCCTCGGCGTGCCGGCGCCGCAGGTCGTCGAGGCCGAGGCCGTGCTCGCCGAGCCGGACGCCCACCATGCGCGCCTGCGACGCGCGGAAGGCCGAGGTCGCGCCGATGTAGGACGGGAGCTCCACGAGCACGACGTCGCCCGGGTCCACGAGCACGCGCGTGACGAGGTCGAGCCCCTGCTGGCTGCCGTCGGTGACGAGGGTCTCGGCGGTGGTGGCCGCGATCCCCTTGGCCTTCGCGTAGTCGCGGATCGCCTCCACGAGCGCGCCCACGCCGCGCGTGAGCACGTACTGGAACGCCTGCGCGCTCTCGCGGGCGAGGATCTCCGCGGTGATCTCTCGGAAGGCGTCCACCGGGAACGTCTCCGCGCTCGGGTGGCCGGGAGCGAACGAGATGATGCCCGGCCGCTCGATGAGCGCGCTCATCCGCCGGATGGCGGAGAAGCGCATGCCGCGGGCGGCCGCGGAGAAGAGGGTGTCGTGGCTCGTCATGGCGGACGAGTATAGCTCGCGGCGATTGTCGGAACCCCGACAAACTGCTGCAGTATGCTCGGAGCCAGGAGGCGGTCGTGGCGGCGCTCTTCTCCGACGGCACCTCGGTGACGGCGCGGGCGCTCCTCCTCGGGGAGCGGCTCGATCTCAAGCGCTTCGAGGCGGCCGAGCGGCTGGCGACGAACCCGCTCGTGATCCCCTGCGGGAAGTGCCAGTTCGCCGCGCTCTTCCGCTACGGGGCGGCCGTCGTCTTCGCAGCAGAACCGATAGACGAGCCCCGCGTTGTCGAGCAGCTCGCCCCCGTGGTGGTCCAGCCCTACCCCCGGCGCGAGAGCGAGGACCTGCGTGTCCGCTTCCAGGCGGGGGCGGACGACCAGGTGGGAGGCGCCGAGACCGTGGTGCGCGAGGCGACGGTGGAGCGGCTCCAGGTCATCGCCGACATCCTCGCCAAGAGCGTCGTGCTCGCCTACTACGAAGAGACGCTCGCGTCGGTCTTCGACGCGATCGAGCCCCTCGCCTTCGGCCTGCGCCGGGGAGGCGGGAAGATCCCTGGCGGCCGGCATCTCCTGCGCTACGTCGCGGACACGCTCCTCATCGAGCAGAAGATGGTGGGCCGCGTCGAGGTCGGGGAGAAGCCGGAGGTCGTGTGGGAGCAGCCCGACCTCGGACGTCTCTTCGCGGCGCTCGAGGACGAGTACGAGCTCTCGGAGCGCCGCCTCGCCCTCGAGCGCAAGCTCGACCTCATCTCCCGCACCGTCACGACGCTCGTGGACCTCCTCCAGGACCGCCGGTCGCTGCGGGTCGAGTACTACATCGTGGCGCTCATCGTGATCGAGATCGTGCTGACCGTGTACTCCATGCTTTTCGGAGGCCGATGATGCCGAGCCCAAACCCGTCGCCGCAGATTTGTCACAGGGCTCGCCGATGATCCCCGGTCCCGTGGCTCCCGCCTACGACTACGACCTCGTCTGCATCGGCAGCGGCCCCGCCGGCCAGCGGGCCGCGGTGCAAGCGGCCAAGCTCGGCAAGCGCGTGGCCGTCCTCGAGAAGCAGCGCTGCGTGGGAGGGGTCTGCACCTCCAGCGAGCAGGGCCGCCTCGCCGCCTGCCACATGTTTGGGCTCTCCGCGGACCCATGAGCCCGCACTTCCCGATCGGCGTCTACGCGATCCCCGAGATCTCGATGGTGGGCGCGACCGAGGAGGAGCTGACGCGGGACAAGGTGCCCTACGAGACGGGCATCGCCCGCTTCCGGGAGATCGCCCGGGGCCAGATCCTGGGCGACGACTCCGGCCTCTTCAAGACGATTTTCCGGCGGGACGACGGCCGCCTCCTGGGGGCCACTGCATCGGCACGCAGGCCACGGAGCTCATCCACATCGGCCAGGCGGTGCTCGCCCTGGGGGGAGGGCTCGACTACTTCCTGAAGACCGTCTTCAACTATCCGACCCTCGCCGAGTGCTACAAGGTCGCGGCGTTCAGCGCGGCCAACAAGCTGCAGTACGCGCGCTCGGCCACGATCACCGTCCCCGCTCCCGAGTAGCGCCGCCCGTCCTAGGCGCGCGGGGAAACCGGCTTGACGCCCCAGATCTCACGCGCGTACTCCGAGATCGTGCGGTCGGTGGAGAATTTGCCCATGCCCGCGACGTTTCCGATGGACATCCCCGCCCAGCGTGCGGGATCGCGGTAGACCGCGTCGACGTCCCGCTGCCGGTCGACGTAGGCGGCGAAGTCGGCGAGGAGGAAGTACGGGTCCTCGTCGAGCAGGGACTGCACGAGGGGGCGGAAGAGGTCCGGCTCTCCGGGGCTGAACGCACCGCTGGCGATCGTGTCGAGCACGCGGCGCAGCTCGGGGCTCCTCTCGTAGTGATCGCGCGGGCGGTAGCGGCCCCGGAGGGCGGCCACCTCCTGGGCGCGCAGGCCGAAGATGAAGATGTTGTCCTCGCCCACCTCCTCGGCGATCTCGATGTTGGCGCCGTCCATCGTGCCGATCGTGAGCGCCCCGTTGAGCGCGAACTTCATGTTGCCGGTACCCGAGGCCTCGGTGCCCGCGGTGGAGATCTGCTCGGAGAGGTCGGAGGCGGGAAAGACGTGCTCGGCGAGCGAAACGCGGTAGTCGGCGAGGAAGACGACCTTCAGCAGGTCGCCGACCGCGGCGTCGCGATTTACGACGTCTCCCACGGCGTTGACGAGCCGGATGATGAGCTTGGCCGTGCGGTAGGCGGGGGCGGCCTTGCCGGCGAAGACGATCGTCCGCGGCACGTGGTCTCCGCGCGGGTCGTCCTTGATGCGCTGGTAGCGGGCGACCACGTGGAGCACGTTCAGGAGCTGGCGCTTGTACTCGTGGATGCGCTTCACCTGGCAGTCGAGCATCGAGTCGGGATCCACCGCGAGGGGCGTCCCCCGGTGGGCGTACTGCTCGGTGACGATCTGCACGAGCCGCTCCTTGTTGGCGCGCTTGACGGCCCGCCACTTCTCGGCGAAGGAGGCGTCGCGGGCGAGGGGGCGGAGGCGCTTGAGCTCGTCGAGGTCGGTCACCCACTTCTCGCCGATGGCCTCCGTCACGAGCGCGGAGAGGCGGGGATTCGCCTTCTTGAGCCAGCGGCGAGGCGTGATGCCGTTCGTCTTGTTGTTGAATCGCTCCGGCCACAGCTCGTGGAAGTCGCGGAAGACCTCGTTCTTCAGGATCTCCGTGTGCAGCGCGGCGACGCCGTTCACGGAGTGGCTGCCCACGATGGCGAGGTGGGCCATGCGCACGCGCTTCTCCCCGTCCTCCTCGATGATCGACATCCTCCGGCAGCGCGCGTCGTCCCCGCCCCGGGCCCGAACGAGGTCGAGGAAGCGCCGGTTGATCTCGTAGACGATCTGGAGGTGGCGGGGGAGGAGCCGTCCTACGAGCGCGACCGGCCAGCGCTCGAGCGCCTCGGGAAGGACGGTGTGGTTCGTGTAGCCGAAGACGGCGGTGGTGAGGCTCCAGGCCTCGTCCCAGCCCAGGCCCTCCACGTCCACCAGGATCCGCATGAGCTCCGGGATGGCGAGCGCGGGGTGGGTGTCGTTGAGCTGGATCGCCGTCCGCTCCGCGAAGCGGTCGAAGGGCCTGAGCCCGCGCTGGTCGTCGTAGAGGAGGTAGTGCTTCTTGTAGCGGCGGATCACGTCCTGGAGCGTCGCGGCCACGAAGAAGTACTCCTGCCGCAGCCGCAGCTCCCGACCCGCGGAGACGCTGTCGTTCGGGTAGAGGACCTTCGTGATGTTCTCGGACTCCGCCTTGTCCTCGACCGCGCGCAGGTAGTCGCCCTCGTTGAAGTAGCGGAGGTCGAACTCCTCGGTGGCCCGGGCGGACCAGAGGCGCAGCGTGTTCACGGTCTCGTTGCGGTAGCCCGGCACCGGCGTGTCGTAAGGGACGGCCAGCAGGTCCTCGGTGTCGAGCCACTCGGTGACCAGGCGTCCCGTAGCGTCCGTGTACTGGTGGACGCGGCCGCCGAAGTGGACGCGGAACTGGTCGCCCGTGCGCGCGATCTCCCACGGGTTGCCGTAGCGAAGCCAGCCGTCCGGGGTCTCGACCTGGGCGCCGCCCACGATCCGCTGGTGGAAGATCCCGTAGTCGTAGCGCAGGCCGTATCCGTAGGACGGGAGCTCGAGCGTCGCGAGCGAGTCGAGGAAGCATGCGGCGAGCCGTCCCAGGCCCCCGTTGCCGAGCCCGGCGTCCCACTCCGCCTCGCGGATCCGCTCGAAGTCGTAGCCGATCTCGGAGAGCGCCTGCCGGCAGGGCTCGAGGAGGTCGAGGTTGATCAGGCTGTTGCCGAGCGTTCGGCCCATCAGGAACTCTAGCGACAGGTAGTAGACGCGCTTGGCGTCGTGCTCGTAGTAGGAGTCGTGGGTGTGGATCCAGCGCTCCATGAGCCGGTCGCGCACGGCGAGGGCCACGGCCAGGTAGGGCTCCCAGTCGCTGTCCACGTGGCGGGGCAGCTCCCCCAGCGTGAACTCGAGGTGGCGCAGGATGTCGTCGCGCAACGATTGGGTGTCCATCCCCTCGGGGGGAACCGGGGGCTCGCCCACGAGCACCTCGGCCGGCGGCGAGGCTAGTTTCTCCTTCGCCGCCTCCTTCATTCCGGCTCTCCCTTCGCGGGGTCCACGGCGCACCAGGACCGGCCGTCGCGGTGCAGGAGCTCGTCCGCCTCCGGCGGGCCCCAGGTGCCCGCCGCGTAGTTCGGGAAGTTGCGGGGAGGGAGAGCCCCCCACACGTCGAGGATCGGCGTCATGACCGCCCAGCCGTCCTCGACGCTGTCCGCCCGCTGGAAGAGCGTGGGATCCCCGCACATCGCGTCGTAGAGCAGCGTCTCGTAGCCGGTGCTCGGGGTTCGGCCGAAGTAATCCGAATAGCTGAAGTCCATCTCGACCCCGCCGGTCCTGACGACGGGGCCGGGAACCTTGGCCTGGAAGCGGAGGGAGATGCCTTCGTCGGGCTGGAGGTGGAGGACGAGCACGTTCGGCTCGAAGTCGCCGATGTCCGTGCCGCGGAAGAGCCGGTGCGGCGGACGCTTGAAGACGATCGTGATGTCCGTGTGCTGGCGCGCGAGCCGCTTTCCCGTGCGCAGGTAGAAAGGCACGTCCGCCCACCGCCAGTTGTCGACCGCGAGCTTCATGGCCACGAACGTCTCGGTGTTCGATCGCGGATCCACGCGCGGCTCTTCGCGGTAGCCGAGCCGCTCCGGGTTGGAGGTCGGACCGTACTGTCCTCGTATCGTGCGCGCGAGCACCTCCTCCGGGGAGAACGGCTGGAGGGCCCGGAGCACCTTGGCCTTCTCGTCCCGCACCGCCTCCGCCTCGAAGGACGAGGGCGGCTCCATCGCGGCGAGGGTGAGGAGCTGGAAGAGGTGGTTCGGCACCATGTCCCGCAGCGCCCCCGCGTGATCGTAGTAGCGGCCGCGCTGCTCGACCCCGACGGTCTCCGCCACCGTGATCTGCACGTTGTCGATGTACCGGCGGTTCCAGATCGGCTCGAAGATGCCGTTGGCGAAGCGGAAGACCAGCAGGTTCTGGACGGTCTCCTTCCCGAGGTAGTGGTCGATCCTGTAGATCTGCTCCTCGGCGAACAGCCGGCGCAGCCGCGCGTTCAGCTCGCGGGCCGACTCCAGGCTGTGGCCGAACGGCTTCTCGACGACGAGGCGCCGCCAGCTCTCGCCCGTCTCCGCGGCGAGGCCCGCCTCGTGCAGCCTCTCCGCCACGTCGCCGAAGAAGTCGGGCGGTGTCGCCAGGTAGAAGAGCGCGTCACCCTTCGTCCCGGCCTCCGCGCCCTTGTCCTTCAGCAGGGCGGCGAGCCGCGGGTAGAGGTCGGGCGAGCGGAAGTCGCCGGGCAGGTAGTGGATCCGCGGGCGCAGCCAGTCCCAGCGCTCGCGGTCCGCGTCGGGGAGGAAGGACGGCAGCTCCTGGCCGAGCCGGTCCCGGAACGCCTCGCTCGTCATCTCGGAGGTGGCGAGGCCGAGGACGACGAACTCGTCCGGGAGGAGCGAGGCCTTGCGGAGGTTCAGGAGCGCGGGGAAGAGCTTGCGCTTGGCGAGGTCGCCGGAAGCGCCGAAGAGCACGAGCGCGCAGGGATCCGCGGGCTGGCCCTTGCGTCCGCCGACTCGGGTTCGTGCCATGGGATCGACCATCCTCACCGCCGGTGACGACGTCCAGGCGATTCCGTGACGGTCCGGCGATGGTCTCGTGAGCGCTCCTTCTCGGGAGCGTCACGGCATCTTTTCCCGACTTTCACGATTCCGCAACTCCGACCGGCTCCAATGGCGGCATGAAGCGATCGTCATGGGCGAGGGCGTGGCTGGGCCGCCGGCTGTTCGACTCGGTGCACGGCCGGCACCTCGTCTACAACCAGTGCTGGGAGGACCCCGCGGTGGACCGCCAGGCCCTGCGGCTGAGCGCCGACGACCGCGTGCTCGTGATCACGAGCGCCGGCTGCAACGCGCTCGACTACGCGCTGCTCGGCGCGCGTGTTCTCGCCGTCGACGTAAACCCGCGGCAGAACCACCTCCTCGAGCTGAAGCGCGCGGGCATCCGCGCCCTCGACTTCGATTCGTTCTTCGCGCTCTTCGGCGACGGCGGCTCCGGCCGGGCCCGCGAGATCTACCACGAGCTCCGGCCCGCTCTCGCGGAGAGCGCCCGCGAGTTCTGGGATCACGAGATCCGCCTCTTCGAGCCGGCGCTCGGGGGCGGGGGGAGCTTCTACTACCGCGGCACCACCGGCCTCTTCGCCCTCGGCATGCGCGCCTACATCGACAAGGTGGCGCGGCTGCGGGACGCGGTGGAGGCCCTCCTCGCCGCCCGCACCGTCGAGGCCCAGCTCGGCCTCTATCGCGCCGAGGTCCGGCCGCGCCTGCTCGGCCAGGGACTGCTCCGCGTCGTGGGCAGCCCGGGAGTGCTCTCGCTCCTCGGCGTGCCCGATGCGCAGCGGCAGATGGTTCACGAAGGCGCCGGGGGCTTCGCGGCCTATCTGCGCGACTGCCTCGACCACGTGATGTCGGTGGCGCTCCTGCGCGAGAACTACTTCTGGAGCGTCTACCTGAACGGGCGCTACGAGCGCGGGAGCTGTCCCGAGTATCTGAAGCCCGCGAGCTTCGCGCGGCTCAAGGCCGGCCTCGTCGAGAGGATCGGGACCTTCACGGGAACCGTGACGGAGTGCCTGGCCGCGCAGAAGGAGCCGATCAGCGCCTTCGTGCTCCTCGACCACATGGACTGGCTCGCGCGCGAGCCCCAGCGGCTCGCCGAGGAATGGGACCGGATCTTCGCGACCGCCGGACCGCGAGCGCGGGTCATCTTCAGGAGCGGCGGTCCCGACGCGCGGTTCCTCCCCGTGTCCGTGCTCCGTCGGCTCCTCTTCGAACGCGAGCGGGCGGAGCGGTTGCACCGCCAGGATCGCGTGGGAACGTATGGCTCCTTCCACATCGCCCGCCTCGCCCCTGCCGCCTGAGGCCTTCGGCCTCGACGAGCTCGGGCGCTTCTACCGCGTCCACGCCCGCCTCTACGACTGGACGCGGCCGCTCCTCCTCTTCGGTCGAAGCGCCGCCGTCGACGCGGTGGACGCCCGCGCGGGAGAGACGGTCCTCGACGTCGGGTGTGGGACGGGGTTCAGCCTTCCCCGGCTCGCCGCGGCGGGGGCGAACGTGATCGGGATCGAGCCCTCGGCGCCGATGCGCGTGCGAGCGGAGCGCCGCATCGCCGAGAGCGGTCTCGTTGCCCGCGTGTCGCTCGATCCCCGGCCGTACGGCACGCACGCGGGCTACGAAGGCACCGTCGATGCCATCCTCTTCTCGTACTCGCTCACGATGGTCCCGCCGTACCGGGCGGTGCTGGAGAGCGCGGCGCGGGACCTGCGGCCCGGAGGCCGGCTCATCGCCGTCGATTTCCTCGACGCCTGGCCGCCCGTCACCTGGGGCCTGCGGCTGAGCCACGTCTTCCTCGGCGACGAGCGGCTCTCGTACCTGCGCGCACTCTTTCCCGACCACGCCGTGCGCGTGCGCCGCCCAGGCCTCTGGCGGTTCTTCGTGTTCCTGGGACGAGCGCCGGCTAGGCGGTGAGGTCCTCGAGCGTGTCCTCGAGCTTCTCGAGCACCTCGTCCACGAGGTGGCGCGGGATTCCGAGGGCGGGCTCGATGCGCAGCGTCTTCGAGTTGAGGAGCGTCCCCGCCACGAGGACCCCGCGCTTGAAGAGCCCCGCCGCCACCGCGTAGCCGAACTGGTCGTCAACGAACTCGAGGCCGATGAGCAACCCGAGCCCGCGCGCCTCGCGGAAGTGGTCGGGATAGCGCTTCTGCAGGCGCCGCAGCTCGCCGAGCATGTACTCGCCCGTGACCGCGGCCTGGCCGGGCAGGTCCTCCTCGAGCGTGACGTTCACCGCGGCAATTCCTGCGGCGCACGCCAAGGGATTGCCCCCGAACGTCGAGGAGTGGATGAACGGGTTCGGCTCGAGGACCTGCCAGATCTCCGGAGTCGAGATGAACGCGCTCAGGGGCATGACGCCGCCGCCGAGCGCCTTGCCCAGGCAGAGGATGTCGGGGACGACGTTCCAGTGCTCGACGCCGAAGAGCCGGCCCGTGCGGCCAAACCCCGTCTGGACCTCGTCCGCGATGAGCAGCACGCCGTGGCGCGTGCAGATCTCTCGCAGGCGCGGCCAGTAGTCGTCCGGGGGGACGATCGCCCCCGCCTCTCCCTGCACCGGCTCCACCACCATCGCCGCGATGTCGTGGCCCACCGCTTCCGCCTTGGCGAGCTCGCTCTCCACCGCGTCCGCGTCGCCGAAGGGGACGAAGAACACGTCCTCCAGCATCGGCTCGAAGGGCTTGCGGTACTCCCCCTTGCCCATGAGGGAGAGCGAGCCGTAGCTCTTGCCGTGGAAGCCGCGCACGCAGGAGATGAAGCCGCGCTTGCCCGTGTACAGCCGGGCCAGCTTCATCGCCCCCTCGATCGCGTCGGTGCCGTTGTTGATGAAGAAGCAGTCCTGGAGATCGCCGGGAGCGAGCTCGCCCAGGAGCTCGGCGAGCGCGCCGCGCAGGGGGTCGAGCAGCTCCTGCGACGACAACGGCATCCGCTCGAGCTGCGACTTTACGGCCCGCACGATCTTGGGGTGGTTGATGCCCGCGGAGTAGATGCCGTAGCCGCCGAGGCAGTCGATGAACCGTCGTCCGGTGATGTCCTCGAAGTGGCTTCCCCGGCCGCACCACTCCACGGCCGCGAACTCGCCGCCCTCGGTGACGGACTTCCGGTACTCGAGGTAGCCGCGGTTGTAGTAGGAGCGGAAGTTGTCGACGGTGTCCGCCACGATCTTGCGCCGCTTGTAGTCGTTGAGCTTGTGCGCGTTGATGATCGACAGCCAGCGTCGGCTCTCCTCGACGATCTTCTTCGTGCTCAAGCGGGCCGAAGGGAGCGCGGCCCGCGAGGGCGCGCCGGCCCGGAAGACGCGCTCCGTCGCTCGGCGGCGGCGTGCGCGCGGCGTCTCCGCGCGCTTGCCCGGGCTCTCGATGGGGAGGACGACGATCTTGGCCATGACGGACTCCCTCGGGAAAGGCCGGAGGCACTTCTCCGGCCAGGTTTTCGCGGGTGGATTGCGAAGGGAGACCGGCCCGCCTAGGTGTCGCCGAAGACCCGCCGCGGCGCCTCGATTCGCAGGAGGCGAGACCCGGACGGGTGACACCTCGAGCGGCGCCTGGTTATCGGGATCACCGGCTGTCGACGGGAGAGTCCGACCATGACGGCACCTTCTACGTGCCCGGATCATATCCCGGGTGGGGGATACGTCTCAAGCCCTGCCCCCGGGCGGCCGCCGTCCCTCCACGACGACCGCCCGGGTGACGCTCCATGCGTCGATCGGAGGGAATGTGACGAACGGGCGCGACAATTCCATGAGCTTCCCGCGACGGGGCGGGGAATCCGGAGGGTCGATCCCGATCGTTCGCGGCGGGGAGACTGCGGCTGCTAGCCGCCGTCCTGCGAGCGGGCTTCGAGGTTCGGAACCGGGGGGAGGTTCAGCACGCGCGCGGGGAGCACGGAGACGATGTAGGCGACGACCTCGCGCTGCGAGAGGACGGACAGCGGCTTGCCCGCTTCGTCCACGATGACGATGTTGCGGTAGCCGCCCACGGCCATGCGGTTGAGCGCGAACGCGATGCCGTCGTCGAGCGAGAGCGTCTCGGGGTCCGGGGTCATGACCTCTTCCACCGGCCGCTCCTGGTCGATCCCCGTGCGGATCACTCGGCGGAGCACGTCGCGCTCGGTGAAGATCCCCACGGGCTTGCCCTCGCGCTCGACGAGCACCGCGCCGAGGTTCCGCTCGAGCATCACCTGGATCGCCTGCTTGATGCTCGCCGTCTCCTTGACCATGGCCGCGGGCCGCGGCTCGAGGTCACGGATCGTCGCTCCCAGGATCGCCTCGCCGAGCTGCTGCTCCTCGAGCTCGTACTCGTTGGGCTCGTCCTCGTAGGCGTCGTCGAACTCGCTCATCCCCATAAGCGGACCCCCGTCGCGCGGCCGCGCCGCGCCTGCGGCAGAGCGTTCGCGGTAGTAAGGCTTTCCGAGACGATGATACACCCGCAAGTCCAGGGGCGGCAGGGTGTTCAGGGAAGCCGGCTCCGGCCCACCGCGTCGGGGAGCTCGATGCCGAGGAGCGCGGCGAGAGTGGGGGCGAGGTCGTAGGGAGTGCTCTCGCGCGTCAGGGTCGCTGGTCGGAAGGGACCGCCCCAGAAGACGAGCGGCACGTGCGTGTCGTAGTCGTAGTGCGAGCCGTGCATGGCTCCGCGGCCGGGGTCCCAGTGCGTCATGACGCCGAAGCGCGGCACGAGCACCGCGTCGCCGGAGCGCGCGGGGTCGAAGTCGTTCACGACGAACTCGGCGGCCGGGTCGTCCTTCGGCCAGCGATCCCGCTCCGCCGCCAGGTAGACCGACTCGATCTCCTCGGCGAAGTAACGCGAGACGACGCGCGGCAGCACGCGGTCGACGTCGCGCGAGCCGACGATCGTCCCCGCGGGACCGCAGGGCCCGTCGACCGTGCGGAACGGGAAGGCCGGCCGGTTGTAGGCGAGGTTGTAGCCTTCGCTCGAGTAGACGACGCGGCTCTGCTTGTCCAGGCAGAGCTCGGCCGCGAGCAGGCGGTTCAACCGCTCGACGAAGTTCGGGTAGGCCCGCTCCGTCGTGAGGAGCCGGCCGCCGCGATACGAGGGGTTGCGCACGTGCTCCGCCTCAGGGATGACGGGAAAGCCGTGGTCGGCGGAGAGCGCCAGGACCACCGTGCCCTTCGCGAAGCGCCGATCGATCGCTCCGAGCACCCGGCCGAGCTGGAGGTCCAGCCGCCGCAGCGTGTCCAGATTCTCCTCGGACTCGACGCCGTAGCTGTGGGAGACCGTGTCCTGCGCGGAGAACGAGATCCACAAGAGGTCGGGCGCGGGCCTGCGGCCGAGTCCCAGCGCGTCGCTCTCCAGGAAGGCGACCGCGAGGTCGCCCACGAGCTCGTCCACGAACGGGCTGTAGTAGAGGGCGGTCGAGTAGCCGGCGGGGTGGAGAGTGAGCGGGTGGTCGAAGCCAAGGCCGTTCGTGGGGATCTGGAAGTCGAGGAGCCCAGGCGCGGGAGTGGGCCTCGGGACGGGGAGGACGTACGGCGGCTCCGGGAAGGGCAGGGCCTTCCAGAGCGTGCCGTAGCGTGCGGGCAGCATCGAGCCCGCGCGCTCGCGGTTGTAGGCGTCCACGATCGCGCGCGTCGCCGCTCGGGGCAGGTAGAAGGGCGACGTCACGAAGCGCCCCGTGGACTGCTCGTACCAGTAGACGGCGTGCTTCGGGCTGCGGCCGGCCATGAATATCGAGGAACGGTCCTTGCCGGAGACCGAGACGACGCGGGCGGCCGGCTTCGCTTCCACGAGGCGGTCGCCGAGCGTGGGGACGCGCAGCGCCCCCGGACCCTGCGCGATCCGCGTCGCCGGAAGCGATTCCCGGGGCCGGCCGTTCTCGGCGTTGAAGCGCGCGATCGCGTCGTCGGAGTCGAAGACGACGGTCTCGCCCTTCGCGCCGTAGCCGAGCCGGGTGGTGGCCCGCCCCGCGTCTCCCGAGCCGTCCCACTGCTCGAGAGCGGAGGCGGTGGCGAACACGTACAAGCGCCCCTCCTTCTCGCGCGTCGCGTAGAACATCGACGGCGAGCCGGGCGTCGCGTTGGGATCGGGCTGGTCCACGCAGTTCACGGCGCGGATCGACCCGTCGCTTCCCTGCTCGAACCAGCGGTTGGCCACGATCCCGGTCACGCGCGGAGGCGCGCCGGTCGAGAGCGACGAGTGGCCGGGGCCCGTCTCCGTGTTGAGATGGCGGTAGCGGGCGCTCGCCTCGAGCTGCGACTCGTCGAGCAGCCGCTTGAGGCCGGCCACGTACCAGGGACGGTAGTAGACGAGCCGGTCCCACGACAGCCCGTCCACCGAAACGACGATCGCGAGCACGGGAGCCGGCACGGGCGCCGAGAGCTGGGGCCGGGCTGCCGGCGCCGCGACGGCACCGGCGGCGACGAGGATCGAACCGAGGCCGAAGAGCGGCGGCCGAACGCGCATGGAGTCCCTCCGACGCCG
>JBKPBQ010000088.1:0-5575 GCA_046726955.1 Acidobacteriota bacterium | reverse complement strand
CGCGGCCTTCCCGACGGGGCGATCTACCTCGCGGTGGACAGGGGTGTCGTGGCGATCACGTCCCCCGACGCCGGCGAGATACGCCAGCCGGCGCCGTTCGAGAGCGGCTTCACGCAGAAGGGGCCGGCGCCCATGGAGTTCTCGATCTGGCGCACGCGCGTTCCCGCCAGCCCCGCTCCCGACAGAGCGTCGGGAGCGCCGGTGCCCGCGGGCGTCGCGCGCTCGATCCAACGGCCGGGGGCGGCGGTCCTCGCCCGCGGAAGCCTCTACATGGTCGACGAGGGGGCGGGCTGGGTGTGCGTGGCGCTCCAGCAGCGGCAGCGCTGGACGAAGCTCGCCCCCGCGACCCCGGTGTCCCGGCCCACGGGACTGCTGCCGCTCGGCGACACGCTGCTCGTCCTGGACGGCGATCGCGGGGTCCTCGAGCGCTGGCCGCTTCCCGTCCCCACCGACGTCGACCTCGGCCGCGAGATCCGGCCCGCGCTCGAAGCGCTCTACTCGCGCCTCTACGAGCGTCGCGCGCTCACCACGCGGCGGGTGGCCTGGCGGGGGACGCTCGAGCAGACGTTGAAGGAGGAAGGCCTGGGGGACGTGACGGCCGCGTCGAAGCTGCCCTCGATCGTCTGCGCCCTGAACCCGGGCGTCTGCGTGCAGGACCAGTGGCGGCCTCCCGTCGAGGGGAAGATCGTCGTTCCCGACGTGCCGCTCGACCGGGTGGTGGACCTCGCGACGCTCGACACCGCGGAGCTCGCCGACGGACGCACGCTCGGCGAGGAGGTGAACCGCCGGATCGTCTCTCCGGACTTCCACGGCTATAGGAGCGGCGCCGAGCTCATCGACCTGAACGCGAGCCGCCTCAGCGCGCTGCAGAAGGCCCCGACCTACGGGAAGCAGGGCTGGGGGCCCTACGACGCGAACAACATCCTGGGCCTTCGGCAGAAGGACTTCCCCCCGGGGTTCACCCTCACGGTGCCCACGGAGAAGCAGCGCGCCCTCGTGGCCCTTCCCCGGCCCCTGCTGCGCGACGACTCCTGGCTCGCCGACATCCGCCTCATCTCCCCCAGCTTCAACTGGACGCCGCTCGAGGAGACCGAGGCGAAGACGTACGCGATCGAACCGCAGCCCCCGCCGAGCCCCGCGCCGTCGCCGTCAGCCTGCGACATTAGCGCGCTCAAGCAGGAGCGCGCGGACCTCGCGCGGACGATCCACCACACCCTCCCGGCGAACCTCGGCACCGTGAAGGTGGGAGTCCTCGAGGTCGGCGGCATCGACGTCCAGCATCCCGCCTTCGGCGGAGCCAACGTTGCGTTCAGCTACATCTCGACGCCGCCCCCGCCCGCTCCCCCCGTCACGGATCCTCCGACCTGCGCGTCGGCGAGTACGCCCGACGACCACGGCACCGCGGTCGCCGGCCTCATCGCGAGCCGCCAGGACGGGCTCGCCGGCTTCGCGCCCAACGTCCAGATCGTCCCCCTCCGCAGCACGGACGACGTCGTGGGGGACGAGCTCTTCGCGGCCTTCCGCGACCGCAAGGTCCGCATCTTCAACCTGAGCCTCCACTACCGCGAGAAGCTCGTGAAGAACATCCGCCGGAGGATCCACGAGCTGGACGCGCTCTTCGTCGTGGCCGCGGGCAACGACCCCACGGACCAGAAGCCCGTGTGCGAGAGCATCGATCCCTATCCGGCCTATCCCGTGTGCGAAGGTGACCGGCCGAACGTGCTCGTGGTCGCGGGCACGACCTTCCAGGGCAACGCGCTCATCGACCCCACGGTCAACCCGCCCGCCGCCGGCTCGAACTGGAACGAGAACGTCGTGCAGATCGCGGCGCCCGGCACGGGATACCACGCGCCCACCCGCAACAACGGCTACGCGCCGGTGAGCGGGACCTCGTTCGCCGCGCCGCTCGTCACGGCCACGGCCGCGCTCCTGTTCGCCGAGGGCGTCACCGACCCCTGGCTGATCAAGCAGCGGATCATCGCCACCGCCGACCAGAAGGTGAACCTCCTGGGAAAGGTCTTCGGGGCGGGGCTGCTCAACGTCGAGCGCGCGGTGACGGCTCCCCAGTTCGCGATCCTCACCAAGGGCGCGGCCACGAAGCGGGTGGACCTGCAGCTCGGTCCGCAGACGAACGCGATCTCCATCAGCTGGGCGGGCGGCTCGCGCACACTTCCTCTCGCCAACGTCCGGCGCCTCACGAAGAACCAGGCGGGAGGGACGTACCGGATCGTCTACCTCGACGACGTCACGAACCGCCTGATCGTGCAGACCGAGGTGGACCGCGGCAACTGGGCCGTCAAGTACCAGGTCGTGGATGCCGGAACCGGAGCGGTCGCCCCCGCCCTCGTCTCCGACCAGATCGAGAACTACGACGACTACGTCGGCCCGGTGAGCTGAAGGCCGAGAGGAGGAAGCATGCGGACAAGCGCTTTGATCGCGGCCGCTGTCGTGGCCGGCGCGCTTCAGATGGCCGCTCGCCCCGCGGCGGCCCAGGCCTTCAACGTCGACCGCGAGAAGGTCCTCTACAAGGACATGCACGTGGAGAATGTCGGGCCCTTCGTCTCGACGCCGCAGCCCGGCACGGGCGTCGTGTGGACGCGCGTCATCACGCACCCGACGGCAGTGCCCGCGGTGCGCGTCCACGTCGTGGTGCGGCGCAGCCGCCCGGCCGCCGACTGGCGGATCCGGATCCGGGACCTCTCGGGCCAGGAAGTCGAGTCCTGGGCCGGAAACTCGCCGCTCCTCGCCGCCGGTGCTTTCTGGAGCGGGGAGGTGCCGGGTCGGGGCGCGGAGATCGAGCTCGTCACCGACACCGACGCCCAGGGCCTCGAGATCGCCGTGGACCAGTACGCCTTTCGCGTGATCTCGGGATTCCGGCAGGGCATCATCGGCCAGGACCAGCGGATCCCAATTCGCCAGGCGCCCCAGGACGTCCGCGCCCTCGCCCCGCCCATCGCGCGGCTCCTCTTCATCCGCGACGGTGAGCAGTTCGTGTGCACGGGGTTCCTTTTGACGGCGACCCTGCTGCTCACCAACGAGCACTGCCTGGGCACGGAGCCCGCGGCCCTCAGCGCGCTCGTCGAGTTCGGCTTCGACACCGTGGACGCCGTCCCCACGAAGTTCCGCGTCTCGAAGCTCGAGGCGGCGAGCATTCCGCTCGACTACGCTCTCGTGCGCCTGAGCCAGGCGCCGTCCGGCTTCGGGCGCGTGAAGCTCGCGCCCGATCCGGCGACGGAGGGGGAGGCGCTCGTGGTCATCGAGCACCCCGCCGGCGAGTTCAAGCAGGCCTCGATCGAGGACTGCAAGGTGAAGTCGGTCTCGCAGCCGGGGACGGGAGGCGGACCGACGGACTTCGGCCACCTCTGCGACACGCTCGGCGGCAGCTCGGGATCGCCGGTCCTCGACCGGCAGAACGGCGGGCTCGTGGGACTGCACCACCTGGGCTTCCCGGCGGGCGCTGTCGATCCCGCCAACCAGGCCGTGCACATCGGCCAGGTGCTCGACGACCTGCGCGCGCGGGTCCCGGCGGTGCACGCCGAGATCACGGGGCAGAACCAGTGACGCTCCGCAAGGCCGCCGCGGTCTCCGCCTCGCTTCTCGTCGCGCTCGCGTGCTCGCGCGGTCGTGAGAGCCAGGAGCCGTCGCCGAGTCCAGAGCGCGTCGTGGCGCAGAACGGACTCGCCGGCGATGACCAGGAGCGCTTCTACCACCTGGCCGAGGGCAGCGAGGCCTACCCGCTCACCTGGTTCCGCGCGCTGCAGGACAGCGCGACGAAGAAGCCCTTCGCCGACGGGCTCGAGCGGTACGGGCTCATTCCCGATCCGGCCGGACCGGGGAACCCCGAGGGGCTGCCTATCGGCATCACGGCGGAAGGCACGCGCGACCTGCGCTTCGCGGGCACGACGATGATCGGCGTGAACTGCGCCGCCTGCCACGTCTCGGAGCTCGCCGAGGACGGCCGGACCGCGGTGCGGATCGACGGCGGTCCCAATCTCTTCGACCTGAGCCGCTTCTACGGCGACCTCGCACGCTCGACGGTGGCGACGGTGACGGACATCGGCGAGCTGTGGGCGTTCCTCGGCCGGCTGCGCGCGCCGCGGGGCGCCGAGGAAGCCGGCACGGCGCCCGACGTCCTCCGCGCGTATCCGCGGTTCGAGTCGATGCGCCAGGCGCGAGGGTCGGATCAGGCCTTCGCGGAGGAGCTGCAGACGCTCCACGACGAAGAGCTCGCGCGTCCTCCAGACGATCTGGGGAAGGGCCTCGTGATCGGAGGACGTGCGGAAGCGGCGCGGCAGGCTCCAGGCATCGTGCGCCCCGACACGTTCCGGGCGCGCGCGCGCAAGGTGCTCGCGGTTCCTCCGGTCGAGTCGAGTGCCGTCGAGAGGCTCGGCCCGCCGGAATTGCGCGAGGCGGCGCTCGAGCGCGGCTTCGCGGACTTCGTGAACACGATGCGCCTCCTCAAGGCGCGCGCGGAGTTCCTCGTGAACCTGGCCACGCGAACGGGGCTCGACGCGACGCCCCCCGGCTTCGGACGCGTGGACGCCTTCGGGGGCGCGCGCAACCTCCTCTTCCCGGCGCAGGCGCGCCCGCTCACCGCTCCCATCAACTACCCGCACCTCTGGGACATCGCCCGCACATCCTGGTACCACTGGGACGGGAGCACCAACTCGCTGCTCGAGAGGAACGTCGGTCAGGCCCTCGGCCTCGGCGCCGTCTTCGACCGCAGCACGTTCGTCTCCACGGTGAACATCGCGAACATCGAGGAGCTGGAGCGGGTGGCGAGCCGGATCGTGCCGCCGGGTTGGCCCGCCGCCTTCGGCAAGCCGGACGCGGCTCGTGCCGCTCGAGGGGGCGACATCTTTCGCGCGCGCTGCGCTTCGTGTCACGCCGATCAGCCGGCCGGCCAGCCGCTGGGGGACTCGCTCTTCGACGTCGACCGGATCGGGACCGACCCCCGCCGCGCCCTGAACTTCGCGCTGGCCGTGGGCACGACGCCGTTCGACGCCGCCATCGCGCCGACGCTGAAGAAGATCGTCCAGGCGGCGGGAGGGACCCCGCGGCCGCAGGACGTCTGGCGCGTCACCCGGAAGTACGCGGGCCGGCCGCTCGTGGCGGTCTGGGCGACGCCGCCCTACCTGCACAACGGCTCGGTGCCCACGATCGCCGACCTCCTGCGGCCGGCCCCGGAGCGGCCCGCGACGTTCCCGGTGTGCAATCGCGAGTACGACACGGCGAAGCTCGGCCTCGCCGGCCGTGCGAGCGATCCGTCGTGCGTCTTCGACACGACCCGCGCGGGGAACGGCAACGGCGGGCACACCGGCCACGAGTACGGCACCGACCTGTCGGAGGGCGAGCGCCTGGACCTGCTGGAGTTTCTCAAGGGCCACTGAGCCGGCGGCGCCGCCGGCAGAGGTGCGGAGGGAGGACCATGAGCGGACGAGTCAGCCGACGGAAGTTCCTGGACACGGGGATCCTGGCTCCCCTCGCGGTCGGGATCGCGACGCACCTCGACGGGCCGGCGCTCGCGCAGGGGCCGACCCTCGACACGTGCGACGACGACGAGACGTTCCACAAC
>JBKPBQ010000087.1:0-8224 GCA_046726955.1 Acidobacteriota bacterium | reverse complement strand
GCCGAGAAGGACGAGATGACCGGGGCGGAGCTGAACGGCAAGGCGCCGATGAAGACCAGGGCGTACGAGGCCGAGCTGCGGCACCTCCAGGCCCGGCTGTGCCACCTCCAGGAGTGGGTGAAGGCCGCGGGAGAGCGGATCATCGTCGTCTTCGAGGGCCGCGACGCCGCGGGCAAGGGAGGGACGATCAAGGCCCTCACCGAGCGCGTGAGCCCGCGCGTCTTCCGGGCGGTGGCGCTGCCCGCCCCCTCCGACCGCGAGAAGACGCAGATGTACGTGCAGCGCTACTTCAACCACTTCCCGGCGGCGGGCGAGATCGTGATCTTCGACCGGAGCTGGTACAACCGCGCCGGCGTCGAGTACGTCCTTGGCTTCTGCACGAAGGAGCAGCACGACCGCTTCCTGGAGGTGTGCCCGGCCTGGGAGAAGCAGATCGTGGCGAGCGGGATCCGGCTGCTGAAGTACTGGCTGGAGGTGTCTCCCGGCGAGCAGAAGCGGCGATTCCAGGCCCGCATCGACGATCCCGTGCGCCAGTGGAAGCTGAGCCCCACCGACCTCGAGTCGCGGCGGCGCTGGTACGACTACTCGAAGGCGCGGGACATGATGCTCGCGGCCACCGACACGAAGGTCGCCCCCTGGCACATCGTCCGCTCGGACGACAAGAAGCGCGCCCGGCTCAACCTCATCGCGCACTTCCTGAAGCAGATCCCGTATGAGCGCGTGAAGCGCGAGAAGGTGAAGCCGGTGGGGCGCTCGAAGAAGCGCGCCTACGACGACGAGACGCCGATGAAGAAGCGGCGGTGGATTCCCGAGGTCTACTAGCCCGCGAGACGGAAGACGGCGAACAGCACGAGCGTCGGCACGAGGGCCCCGAGCAGGAGGCCCAGCGGGGCGATGCCATCCTCGAAGTGGCGGTTGAGGATGGCCTGGCCGGCCGGGTTCGGGGCGTTCGCGATCACCGTGAGGCCGCCGCCCGCGACCGCTCCCGCCACCACCGCGTGCTTGGCGGAGTCCGCGAGGCCGGGGACGAGCGTCGCGAGGAAGGTGATGAGGGCGTTGTCGTTGAAGGCGGTGAGCAGCATCGCTCCCGCGAAGAGCGTGCCCTCGCGGAGCCGCTCGAGCACGGGGGCGATCCACCAACCCTGCAGTCCGCCGTGGACCACGAGGCCGGCGAGGAAGAAGCCTACGAGGAGGGGCGGCTTGAGGTCGATCGCACCCTGGTGCACGACCGTGGCCTGCGCGAACCCCAGGAAGAAGAGGAAGGCCGCGACGAACATCGCGGGATAGTGCGAGTGGTAGACCACGAACGCCATGAAGGCGAGGTTCGCGGCCACGATCCAGGCGGGGATCGGGCGCGGCGGCGCCGTCGGCTCTCCTCGTGGCCGGAGCGAGAGCAGCTCCCGGCGGAAGGCGAGGAACGCGAGGAGTGTCGACAGCACGATGCCAGCCACCGCGTTGGCCCCGAAGCTCCGCAGCATGAAAGGCGTGTCCCAGCCCCAGGGCCGGGCCACCATCAGCACGGGGGGCGCCGCGAAATGGGTGAGCGTCCCGCCGACCGAGACGTTCACGAAGAGCAGCCCCAGCGTCGCGTAGGCGAGGCGCACGGAAGGCCGGCAGGAGTAGAACTGGCGCGACAGCAGGAGCGCGCAGATCGTCATCGCCGCCGGCTCGGTGATGAAGGACCCGAGCAGGGGACCCACGGTGAGGAGGACCGCCCACCAGGCGACCGGCCTGCCCTTGCCGAGGCCGGCCAGGAACCCGAGCGCACGCTCCGCCACCTGGACGACGGGCGGCGTGGCGGCCAGCGCCATGATCACGACCACGAAGAGCGGCTCCGTGAAGTTGACCGTCCCCTCCAGGTAGTGCTTGACGGTGTCCCAGCCGTGGAAGAAGCCGATGGCAGCGGCGAGGACGGCCCCCCAGAGCCCGAAGATGACCTCGACCTCGCCGAAGAAGTGAAGGATGCCCGAGGCGACGCTTGGCTCGGGCTCCTGCCCCCCCGCTCTCATCTCCGCGTCGCGTCGCTCCTGGAGGTCGTCGGCGAGGGCGCGAAAGCGCTTGGCCACGAACGTGTGAATGACGGCGAGGAGGAAGATGCCGGTGGCGACGAGGTTGAACGGAGCGAGGCGCGCGCGGGCGGCGAGCACCTCGAGCAGGGAGGCGGCGGGCGCGGCGGGATACTGATCGAGGGGGATGGGGAAAGGGATCAGACGAGCTTCAGGCCCGCGCGGGCCAGACCGTCCACGACCTGGTCCCTCACGCCGGCATCCTTCACGTAGTAGCCGATGAGCGTACGCCCGCGGTCCGCGAAGTCCTCCTTCGCGCGAAGGATCTCGGCGACCTCGGCGGCCGCCTCCTCGGCGCGGCCGAGGAGGCCGAGGCAGGAGACCCGCAGCACGCCCCTCCAGAAGAAGGTGGGATCGCGGTACTCGAGGGCCGCCTTGTACGCGGCCTCCACCTCTCCGCGGCGGAGGTGGTCGAACCAGAGTCCGAACAAGGCTTGGGGCAGGCAGTGGGGATTGCGCTCGCGCGCGGTGCGGATGAGGGCGGGGCCGCGCTCGCCGTCCCCGAGCATCGTCAGCAGGTATCCGATGATCTCCAGGTACACGAGGGAATCCGGAGCGAGCCGGAGCGCCTGCTCCAGCTCGTCGCGAGCCGCGGCCAGCTCGTCCTTGACGAGCAGGCACGAGGCGAGGATGCAGCGGGCGAGGCGGCTCGTGGGATCGAGCCGCACGCCCTGGTGGGCGGCGGTGATCGCCTCGTCGATGGGCGTCTTGATGGCGGTGACCTCGAACGCGTGGTTGGCGAGACAGACGCGGGCGAGCCGGGTCCAGGCCGGCGCGCAGTCGGGCACTCGCGCCACCACCTGGCGCAGCGCCTCGAGGGCGGGGGCGAGCGACGCGGGGTCGCGCGCGAGGAAGAAGTCGTAGGAGAGCAGGAGCGCGCCGTAGGGAGTGACCGTGGCCGGTCGCCGCTTCCGGTACTCGCTCGCGAGCACCTGCGTAATGACGCCTTCCTCGCCGCCCACGCGAGCGGCGATGACGCGCGCGACGTCGTCCGGGGTGCCGCTCCACCGCCCGGGCGCGGGAGCGGTGTGGTACTTGTCTCCCCAGACCTGCTCGCCCGTGGCGAGGTCCACGAGCCGTGCGCTCACGCGCAGCGCGCGGTCCTCGTCCCAGACGCGTCCGCCCAGGAAGAAGCGAGCGCCCCGGGCGGGCTCTTTCGGCTCCGCGTGCCGCTCGCGCAGCGCGCGGACGTTACCGTACTGCCCGAGCTCGAGGACGATCTCCTCCTGCAGCCGCGCCGCCGACGTTTCGGGTTCCGGGCCGGAGCCGAAGCCTTCGAACAGGCTGACCGCGACCGCGGGCCACTCGTCGAACGAGGGCTCGGGCGCGGCGGCGGCGGCGGGCGGATCTCCGCTCTCCGAAGCCTTCTCCTGGGCGCGGAACGCGGGCACGTACGTCCCGCGGGGAAGCTCGATGCGCACGGCGTCCTGGCTTCCCGAGAGGAGGTAGTACCGCTCGAGCGACCGCCGGAGCCGCCCGGCCTGGATGCGCACGATCGGGTCCACGACCGCGTCGAAGTCGTCCTTGCGCGCGAAGACGCGCGTGGCGATGGCGGACTGGGTAAGCTCCTCGCCGCGGCCCGCGAGCGTCTCCTCCACGATGAAGCGGAGGAACTCGCGCGAGCGCCGCGACGCGTCGAAGTCGGCGCTGCCGAGGATCGCCTGGAGCTGGCGGCGCACCGCCCGCGTTCCGGGAGCGCGTCCCGGCCTGGCGGGTGCGGCTTCTGGCGTCGGCGCGGCCGCGGGCGGGGCGGAGGCGCCGCGGAGGCCGTCGTCGCCGTCGCCCTTGAAGATCGCGATGGCGAGCGCGCTCTTGAGCTCGGCGGTCTTGACCGGCTTCAGCAGGTATCCCGACGGCCGCGTCTGCTTCGCCCGCTTGAGTGTCGCGTCGTCGGCGTGCGCGGTCAGGTAGATCACGGGCACCCCGAAACGGTCTTGCAGCAGCTGCGCCGCCTTGATGCCGTCCGACCGGCCCTTGATGCGCACGTCCACGAGGGCGACGTCGGGCCGCTTCTCGCCGGCCCGGCGGAGCGCCTCCTCGGCGGAGGCGGCGACGGCGAACGCGTCGTATCCGAGGTCCTTGACGGTCTGCTGGATGTCGTGGGCGACGATGCTCTCGTCCTCGACCACGAGCACGGCGGGGCGGCGCGCCGACGCCACTCAGGCCTCTCCGGGGACGGCCAGGCGGACGGCGGTGCCTCGGGACGTGTCGATCTCGAGACGGGCTTCGAGCTGCTTCGCGAGCATCCGCACGAGAGGCAGCCCGAGCGATCCGGACTCCTGGACGTCGGCTCCAGCCGGGAGGCCTACGCCGTCGTCGGCGACCACGAGGCGCAGACCCCCGGCCTCGCCCCTCGCGAGCTCCACCCGCACCGTTCCCGACCGCCCGGCCGGAAACGCGTGCTTCCGCGCGTTGGTGATGAGCTCGCTCAGGATGAGCCCGCAGGGGATCGCCTTGTCCACGGCCAGCGCGACCTCCTCGACGGCGAGGCTCAGCGAGACGCTTCCGCGAGCCGCGCCCGTCGCCGCGAACACGTTGCCGGCGAGAGTCCGCGCGTACTCCGAGAACGGCACGTGCGCGTAGTCCGTGGACTGGTAGAGCATCTCGTGGACGAGCGCCATGGCCTCGACCTGGGCCAGGCACCCCTCGAGCGCCTCCCGGCCCGCCTCGTTCGGGAGCGCGCGCGCCCGCAGGTGGATCAGGCTCGAGATCACCTGCAGGTTGTTCTTGACTCGGTGGTGGACCTCCTGGAGGAGGACCTCCCGCTCTTCCAGGGCGGCGCGGAGCTCCGTGGTGCGGGCCTCCACCCTCTGCTCCAGCTCCGTGTTGAGCCGGCGCAGGAGGCTCAGGAGGTGCTCGCGTTGGCGCTCCGCGTGCATCCTCTCCGAGACGTCCACGACCGAGCCGAGGACGAACTCGCCCTGGCCGGTCCGGAAGGGGTGGAGGCCGATCTCGATCGGGATCTCCCGCCCGTCCTTGTGCAGGCCATACCAGTCGCGGCCTGCTCCGCGGAACGCGGATTCCGTCTCCCGGAAGCGCGCCGGCACCAGCACCTCGACGCTCCGGCCGACGAGCTCCTCCCGGAGATACCCAAAGAGCAACTCGACGTGGGTGTTGACGAGCACGATTCGTCCGCGCTCGTCCACCAGGATCATCCCGGTGGGTGAGGCCTCCATCGCGAGGCGGAACGGCTCGGAGCCGGTCAAAGGCTCGTCGCCCGTCAGTGCGACGGTGGCGTCAGCGGAGAGGGGGTGGGACGGGTCGTTCATCCGGGATTACTGAGCCGCCGCGGGCGATCCATCACGAGGATGGGGCAGGGACGGATACCGCGCGGAGAGTCTCGCTCAGTCGGCGTCCCAACGCAAGCCGGAGCCACGACTCCCTGGCGAACCTTTGCAAATTTAACAAGTTGCGGGGTTGCAACCGTAACTTACGCGCCGGTTACTTCTCTCGACCCCCACCCCGGCGCATCGTTGCCCTGAGACGAGCAAGCGTGTCTCTGGGGAGGCCGTGGTCTGCACGCAGCCTCAGGGGAGCGCGTGTCTCTATGCATCCGGCGGTGGCGTGCGTAGGGGAGCGGCTGCCGAACCTCCGCGACAGGGTCGCGCGGCTGTTCGAGCGGAGCGAGGACTTCCGCGAGCTCTGCGAGGAGTACCAGGCGTGCTGCGAAGCCGCGGCGCGGCTCGCGCCCGCGGGCGCGAACGAGGCGCTTCGCCGGGAGTACCTGGCGCTGCAGCTCCGCCTCGAGGGCGAGATCCTGCGTTACGTGGCGGAGCATCCAGAGGCGTGAGCGCGCGCGGTAAGCAACCGTAACTTACCTGGCTGCTACTTCTCGCGCGCGCGCTCGTCCGGCATCGTGTGTCCCGGCAGATCGGCGGGATGCATCCAGCACTGCAGTTCGTCAGCGAGCGGTTGCCCAACGTCCGCGAGCAGGCCTCGCACCTGTTCGAGAACGACGAGGATTTCCGCGAGCTGTGCGACGAGTACCGGATGTGCAGCGAGACGGTGGCGCGCATGGAGAGCGGGCTGGACAACGCAGTGTCGCTGCGCAAGGAGTACGCGGCTCTCCAGCTCCGACTCGAGGCGGAGCTGCTGCGCTACCTGGCCGAGCGTCCCGACGTCTGACCAGGGGCACGAGCCGGGCCAAGCAAGGAGGAAGGATCGTGATCAGCAGAGCGGCCGTACTGGCTTCATTCATGGCTCTCGCCGCGTCCGCGGCGTGGGCGAAGGATCCCCGCGCCGAGATCGGGGCGATGGCGGGCTGGACGTTGAGCGACGGCGTCACCGGCAACGGGATCCTCGCCGGGGACGGCAACCTCTACAACAGCATCGAGCCCAAGGACTCGTTCTCCTACGCGCTCGACCTCGGCATCTTCGTCAACGAGAACCTCGAGATCGGCGGGCTCTTCAGCCAGCAGAAGAGCAAGATGATCATCGGCGGCACCTCGGAGGTGGACCTCGGCGACTGGAGCGTCGACAACTACCACGGCATCATCACCTACAACTTCGGGGACGGCGACAGCAGGTCTCGGCCCTACATCTTCGGCGGGGCGGGAGTCACCCACTACGGCAGCATCGGCTTCACCGGCATCACCGGCCAGGCCCGGGAGATCGGCGGGCAGACGCAGTTCTCCACGACCTGGGGGCTCGGGGTCAAGCTCTATCCCGGCCACGGCGTGGGCCTGAAGCTGGGCGCGCGCTGGACGCCGACCTACATCAAGTCGGACGCGGCGGGCTGGTGGTGCGATCCCTACTGGGGCTGCTACGTCGTGGGGAACGCCCAATACTCGAACCAGTTCGAGTTCGCCGGCGGGCTCAGCATCCGATTCTGAGGATGACCCCACGTCGTCGCACCCACCGTGCCGGCGCGTTCGGCCGCTCGCCGCTCGAGGCTCTGGTCCCCGCGATGCTCGGCCTGGCGCTCGTCGCCGCGCCCGGCCGCGCATCGGCGGACGATCCACAGCCTCCGGCCGCGAGCGCGGTCACCGTCTCGTGCGCCTCGAAGCCGGGCGAGCGGCAGTCGTGCCCGGCGGACACCTCGAAGGGCGTCGCCCTCGCGCGATCCTCGGGGCAGGCGCCATGCCTGCTCGGCAAGACGTGGGGCTACGACGATCAAAGCATCTGGGTGGCGGACGGCTGCAGCGGTGACTTCGTCGTGGGGCAGCGCCTGGCCGAGGCCGTGGAGCAGGCGCAGGAGAAGAAGAAACCCCTGCAGCACATCCCCAACATCGGCTTCCTGCTCGTCAGCGGCGAGAAGGGCGAGATGTACGTACGGCTCTTCAGCTACGTGCGCTACCTGAACCAGAAGGGGCTCGACCCGAGCTACACGGACGCCTTCGGCAACGTCAAGACCGTCCCCCAGCGCGAGGACATCCAGCTCAACAAGTTCTTCCTGCCCTTCTCCGGCTGGTTCCTGACCCCGAAGTTCCGCTACTACCTCTACGTCTGGTCGTCGAACCCTTCGCAGGGCGACCCCGCCCAGGTCGTGGGCGCCGGCAACCTGAGCTACACCTTCAACCGGTACGTGAGCCTGGGCGGCGGGATCACCAGCCTGCCCAGCGTGCGCAGCACGGAGGGCCAGTTCCCCTACTGGATCGGGATCGACGACCGCCTGACCTCGGACGAGTTCTTCCGCGGCTCGTACACCACGGGGTTCTGGTTGAAGGGCGAGATCTCGACGAAGCTCAAGTACATGGCGATGATCGCGAACAACCTGAGCACCCTCGGCGTCAGTGCGTCGCAGCTCGACAACAAGCTGAACACGACGTCGCTCATGCTCCAGTGGCTGCCGACGACGGGCGAGTTCGGCCTCTACGGGACGTTCGGCGACTACGACTACCACGAGAAGGTGGCGACGCGGCTCGCCGGCCACTACACGCACAGCCGCGAGGACAAGCAGAGCCAGCCGGGTACGAACGGAATCGAGAACAGCCAGATCCGACTCACCGACGGAAGCGTCATCTTCACGCCCGACCTCTTCGGTCCCGGCATCACCGTGGAGAAGGTCGACTACGACATGGTGAGCGTCGACGCCGGCGTGAAGTGGAAGGGCCTCTCGCTCGAGGCGGAGTACTACTGGCGGTGGCTGGGCGACTTCGCGGGCACGAACGTCGAGGGGATCGCCGACATCGACGACCACGGCTTCCAGGTGCAGTCCT
>JBKPBQ010000086.1:0-6417 GCA_046726955.1 Acidobacteriota bacterium | reverse complement strand
GTTCAGGACGACGCCCTTCACCACCGCGGACTTGAACCCAGTCAGCCCCACCTCAACCGAGTAGGTGCCGACGGGAAGCTCGGTGAACGAATAGAGCCCGGTCGAGTTGGTGACCGTCGTGCGCGTGAACCCGGTCTCCTCGCCTTTGACCGTCACGTTGGCACCGGGAACGACGGCCCCGGTGGCATCGGTCACCGTGCCGCGGAGTGTCGCCGAGATCCTCTGCGCCGACGAAACCGCTGCCAGCGAGACCAGAAGGAACGTCAGAAACGCGATGTGCTTGGCCATTGGGAAGGCGCCTCCGCGGTTAGGTAAGATATTTAACCAAGTCATATCGCGCCGAACGCCTTCACCTGTCAAGGCTTTTCTTGTTCTGCCCCCAGATCTTTCGGCCAGTCGCCGCGCTGGCGGCCCGCCCGGCCGTCGCCTACGGCGACGCGGCCGGCGAGGGAGCCGCCGGCGAAGGCGACGGCGGCGGATCGAGACCGTTGAGGGTGCGCACGACGCGGAAGAGATCCCCGGTCCGGTAGAAGTCCACCGCGAGGACGTTGGGCAGCCGGCCCCGCTCGCTCTGGCACAGCCGCGCCCGACCGAGCAGGAAGTCGTAGGCATTGACGATCGCCGCGTTCGACGGCCTGGGTGTTGGCGTCGTCTCGATCCAGTGGTTGATCTGGAAGAGAGAGCCCGTGGTGCCTCCGCGGTTCGCCACGCACGAGAACTCCGAGGGCTGGTGGAACGTGTACGGCGTCTCCTGGATCGTCTGGAAGGCGGGGTGCATCCAGTCGACTCCGGGCTTGCCCGACTCCAGGAAGATCAGGACGCGCTGGCGCGATTCCGAGAGCTCGCGGAGCGTGGGCCACGGCGGCCCGAGCGGTCCGCGATAGACGAGGCCGGCGAGGCCGCTCTCCGCGAACGCGGCCGCCATCTCCTCCGGCGGCACGTAGTCCTCGATCACCATGAGCACGACGTCGCCCGGGCTCGCGACGAGGAACTCGCGCAGCGAACGAAGCCAGGGCACGAGGGGCAGGGCTCCCAGCTCGCAGAAGCCGTGGCAGAGGTAGAGCCCGGGCGGGCCCTCGGCGGGTCCGTTGAGACGCTCGCGGATGCGCCGGGCGGCGAGGAGGCCCTCGCGACCCACCGCCTTTTCCATCTTGGCGAGCATCGCCGGATCGCCGCTCACGTCGGTGCGGACACGCCCGGAGACGGGGACGCCCCCGTGGACGTCCACCAGGAACGCGCGCACGCCGTCCTCGAGCATGCCCGCGACGCCCCGCTCCTGCTGGGGAAACATCCAGTTCGGCGCGTCCACGGACGACATCGCGTTGTGCGCGCCGGGCAGGACCACTTCGTCGAGCCGGCGGTCGCAGAGGCGCGGATCGCCGTTGCAGCCCACGCTCGCGCGGGTGATCCCGGTCTCCGGCGGCCGGCCCAGCCACGCCACCGCCGCCGCGAGCACGAGAGCGAGGCCGAGCACGACTGCGGCCCGCTTCTGCTCGCGGCGTCCGAACGTCCCGCTCTCCGCGCGGTCCTCTGCTTCTTCCACCCGCCGGACCACGAGCCGGAAGAGCTCCTGCAGGCCGACGAAGGCCAGCACCGCCCCCGCGGCGACGGAGACGATCGTCACCGCGGCCAGGGGCCGGAGGACCATGAGGAGCCCGCCAGCCACGAAGAGCGCGCCCCTCACGAAGCGTCCGCCGGCGGTCGCGGGAGGCTGCCGGAGCCACAAGGCGACGCGCCCCACGGTCTCCGGCAGCCAGGCCCGTCCCACGAGCGACTGCGCGGCCGCGGCGAAGACGAGCCCCACGCCGCCGAGGCCGAGGGCGAGGTGCCTCAGGCCGCGGGCGAAGGCGTCGAAGAGGCCGGCGGCGGCTTGCTGCGCCAGCGGGTCGCGCGGGATCGAGCTCGCGAGCGATCGCGCCGCGGGGAGCGCGAGAACGAGGAAGAGCCCGGCGAGCGCGAGGTCGAGGGCCGCGCGGCGCATCGCATCCGCGCGGTGATCGGCGAGGGCGATGCCCAGGACCAGCAGGACGAGCCCGCCGAGGACGAGCGCCCGCGCCGCCCAGGCGAGGCGGCGGCCGGCCTGCCAGAGGTCGAGGATGAAGCGGGTGGCCCGGCTCTCCCCGAGCGAGGCGATCACGGTGGGCAGCCGGTCGGGGATGCGCGCGGCGAGCGCAGGGCTCGCGTTGGCGAGCGCGCCGCGCAGAATCACGTCCACATCGGGCACGGAGAGGAGGAGGTTGCGGCCGCCACGCGAGAGCGCGGTGGCGTGGGCCCCGCGCGCCGTCGTACGCACGATGGACCGGAAGGCGTCGGCGGAGACGACGCCGTGGGCGGTGGAGATGATGAGCGGACGCACGGCCACGAGATCGGGCTTCTCGCGCACCACCTCGTCCGTGATCCTCTGGGCCACGAACGCGGAGACGCGCGGGTCGGCGAGGCTCGCGGCCAGGCGATCGGCGAACGCGTCGCTGTCGAAGAGTCCCCGGCGGACCTGTCCAAGCACGGCCCCGAGGGCGAGCACCACCACGCCGAGCACCGCCAGGAGGTGCGCGGCCTCGTCACGCAGGGTGTGATCGGACGACGGGTCGGACACGGGCTAGACCTTTCTCCCGCGCGGCCGCGCCGGCAGATACTGCGACGGCCAGGGATGGCCTTCGTGGCCGTAGCGCGCCGCCGCACGGAGCGTCAGGTACGGATCGACGAGGTGGGGCCGCGCCATCACCACGAGGTCGGCGCGGCCGGCGGCGAGGATCGTGTTCGCCTGGTCGGCGCCCTGGACGTTGCCGACCGTCATCGTGGGGATCCCCGCTTCCAGCCGGATCTCCTCGCTGAACGGCACCTGGAACATCCGTCCGTAGACGGGCCGCTGGTCGGGGACGGTCGAGCCGCCGGAGACGTCGATCGCGTCCACCCCGCGCTCCTTGAAGATCCGCCCCAGGGCGACGCGGTCCGCGCTCGAGAGGCCGTCCTCCTTCCAGTCCGTCCCCGAAATGCGGATCGAGATGGGCTTACGCGCCGGCCACGCCGCCCGCACCGCCTCGAACACCTCGAGTGGATAGCGGAGGCGGTTCTCGATCGCCCCACCGTACTCGTCGCCGCGGCGGTTGGTGAGCGGCGAGATGAACGTGGCGAGCAGGTAGCCGTGGGCCATGTGCAGCTCGAGGATGTCGAAGCCCGCTTCCTCGGCCATCCGCGCCGCGCGCACGAACTCGTCGCACACGCGGTCCATGTCCGCGCGCGTCATCTCGCGCGGGACGGGCCAGCCCTCGGCAAAGGGAAGGGCCGACGGCGCCAGGAGCTCCCAGCCGCCCTCGACGAGCGGCGAGTCTCCTTCCCAGGGCCGGCTGCACGATCCCTTCCGCCCCGCGTGGGCGATCTGCAGGCCGATCCTCGCCGGCGTTTGCGTGTGGACGAAGTCCACGACGCGCTTCCAGGCCGGGACGTGCTCGGGCTTGTACATTCCCGCGCAGTAGGGCGTGATCCGACCCTCGGGCGAGACGTGCGTGGCCTCGGCGAAGACGAGACCGGCACCTCCGACGGCCCGGCTGCCGAGGTGCACGAGGTGCCAGTCGGTGACGGTCCCGTCGTCGCAGGAGTACTGGCACATCGGCGAGACCACGATCCGGTTGGCCAGGCGGAGGTCACGCAGCCGGTAAGGCTGGAAGATCGGGGGCGCCGCCGCGGTCGCCTCGGAGCGGTGCGGGTTCTCGCGGGCGAACTGCGCGCGGACCGCCTCCACGAGCACGGGGTCGCGCAGCGCGAGGTTGTCGTAGGTGATGCGCTTGCTCCGCGTCATCAGGCTGAACGCGAACGTGAGGGGATCGAGCCCAAGGTACCGGGCAGAGTTCTCGAACCACTCGAGGCTCGTCTGGGCGGCGGTCTGGAGCCTCCCGACCTCCGGCTTGCGGGCGTCCTCGTAGGCCTGGAGGATTTCCGCGAGCGGGCGTCCTCGGTGGTCGCGGAGCGCCGCGGCGAGGGCGATCGCGTCCTCCATGGCCATCTTCGTTCCCGAGCCGATCGAGAAATGCGCGGTGTGCGCCGCGTCTCCGACCAGCACCACGTTCTCGTGGTGCCACCGCTCGTTGCGGATGCTGGGAAAGCTGCGCCAGACGGATCGGTTCGTGAGCAGGCGGTGGCCGCGCAGGTCGTCCGCGAAGACGCGCGACAGGTACGCGACCGTTCCTGCCTCGTCCACGGTGTCGAGGCCGGCCGCTTTCCACACCTCCTCGCGGCACTCGACGATGAAGGTCGAGGTCGTCTCGTCGAACGGGTAGGCGTGGACCTGGAAGAGGCCGTGCTCGGTCTCCTTGAAGATGAAGGTAAAGGCCTCGTAGCGGAGGTCCGTCCCGAGCCAGGTGAACCTGCAGCGCCGCCAGTCGACGCTCGGTCGGAACTGCGCGGCGAAGCGATCGCGCATCCGGCTGTTGGCGCCGTCGGCGGCGAGGAGGAGATCCGCGCCCTCCCACTGCTCGGGGCGGTCCACCTCCGTCTCGTAGACGAGCCGGACCCCGAGCGCGGCCGCCCGCTCCTGCAGGATGTTCAGGAACTTGCGGCGGCTCACCCCGCAGAAGCCGTGGCCGGTGGAGCGGACGCGCGCACCCTTAAAGAAGATATCGATGTCGGTCCAGTAGGCGAAGGCCTTCAGGATCTCGGCGTGGCTCTGCGGGTCGGCCTCCGCGAAGATCGAGAGCGTCTCGTCCGAGAACACGACGCCCCAGCCGAAGGTATCGCCGGGGCGATTGCGCTCGAAGACCGTGACGTCGTGCCGAGGGTCGAGCTTCTTGACGAGGATCGAAAAGTAGAGGCCGGCCGGACCTGCGCCGACGACGACGATCTTCAAGCCCCCGAACCCTGCCGGAGCTTGTAGCGCTGGAGCTTGCCGGTCTCGGTGCGCGGCAGCTCGGTCACGAACTCGACCGCCCGCGGGTACTTGTAGGGGGCGATCTCCTTCTTCACGAACTCCTGCAGCTCGCGGACGAGCCCCTCGCCGGCCCCTTCGGCGTCGCGCAGCACCACGAAGGCCTTGACGATCGTCCCCCGCTCGGCGTCCGCGGCCGCGACCACCGCGCACTCCCGAACCCGCGGGTGGTCGAGCAGCGCCGCTTCCACCTCCGGGCCCGCGATGTTGTAGCCGGCGGAGATGATCATGTCGTCGGCGCGGGCCTGGTACCAGAAGTACCCGTCGGCGTCCATGCGGTAGACGTCGCCCGGATAGTTCCAGCCGTCACGCACGTAGGCGCGCTGGCGGTCCGGATCGTCGAGGTAGCGGCAGCCCGTGAAGCCGCGGACCGCGATCTGCCCGAGCTCGCCGGGGGGAACGGTCCGGCCCTCGTCGTCGGCCACGCGCACCTCGTAGCCGGGGATGGCCTTGCCGGTGGCGCCGGGGCGGATCGCGTCTCCCGCCGCTGAGACGAACATGTGGAGGAGCTCCGTGGATCCGATGCCGTCGATCACGCGGACACCCGTGGCCTTGCGGAACGCCTCGAACGTGACCGCGGGCAGCGTTTCCCCCGCGGACACGCACTTCTGCAGGGTCCTGATGTCGAAGCTCCCCGCCGCCTCGGCCAGGCTCCTGTACATCGCGGGCGACGAGAAGACGGTGGTGGCCTTCTGTTCCGCCACCGTCCGGAGGAGCACCTCGGGTGTCGCGCGGTCGGTCGGGAACGCGGTGCACGCCCCGTATCGCAGGGGGAAGCAGAGCAGCCCGCCGAGGCCGTAGACGAAGGCGAGAGGCGGGGTTCCCGTGTACACGTCGTCCATGCGCGCGCGGAAGACGTGCCGGGGAAAGGCGTCGCAGATGCCGAGGACGTCGCGATGGAAGTGGATGCAGCCCTTCGGCAACCCGGTGGTGCCGGAGGTGAACGCGATGAGCGCCGGATCGTCAGCCGCCGTCGCCACCGCCCGGAAGCCGCCCGTCTTGCCCTTCATCGCACGGTCGAGGTCGGCCTCCGGCCGCGCGCCCTCGCCCTCGGCCGTGAACAGGGCGACGTGCCGGAGAACGGCCGCAGCCTCGCGGGCCTGGCTGAGCGCCTCGCGCGTGTCCACCGAGCACAGGGCATGGCTCACCTGGGCGCGCTCCAGGATGACCGCGAGCTCGCGCGCGCGCAGGAGCGGCATGGTGGCCACCGCGATGCCGCCCGCCTTCAGCACCGCGAGCCAGGCCGCGGCCATCATCGGCGTGTTGGGGGCGCGGAGGAGCACGCGCTGGCCGGGGACGAGGCCCATGTCCTCGACGAGCACGCGGGCCACTTGGTCCATCCTGTCTTGGAGGTTCTCGTAGCTCCAGGCGAGGCCTCCGTAGCGGATCGCCGTCCGCTTTCCCCAGCCCCGGGCCACCGCCGCGTCCACGAGCGCGGCGGCGGCATTCAACCGTTCGGGATACGACTCGAGCTCCGGCAGGTTCGGGCAGCACATCTC
>JBKPBQ010000085.1:0-9320 GCA_046726955.1 Acidobacteriota bacterium | reverse complement strand
GTTGTGAGCCCTCCGAGACGCGGATTCCGTCGTGCCGGTTGTTGCCGATGATGGTTCCCTTCCCTATCGAGACAACTCCACCAGTATCTATCAATACACCGACGTCGTTCTCCTCGATCTGCGTGCCCTCGAGGACGGTGGCGCTGGCGTTTTCAGCGATCACGAGGCCAGAGGACGCATTTCCCTGCACGCTACCCCCCCGACACTCGAGCGTGCCTCCGGCCGTCACGATCACGCCGCCGTTCGCGATGGTCGACAGAGAGAGCCGCAAGTGACCGCCTCGAACGCTCACCCCGTTGTTGGTGAACTCGGAGTCGTCGACCTCGGCCACGGTTCCTTCCCCGAGCACGAGGGCCTGCTGGGCATTAGCGATCGCGAGGCGAGACGCGGTGAGGACGGCGCGTCCGACGAGCTCCACCCCATCGTCCGGGGCGACCGGCTTAAGCGTGAGCTGCTGCAGGACGGTGCGTTGTGCTCCGTCCACTCGAACGAGCGGTCCCGACTGCGGCCCTGAGGGCGACATGAGTCCGTCGCCCGGGTTCGCCCCCTGGAGAGTCGTGTCGTCTCGCGTGATGACGACCCGTTCCGTACAGAGTCCAATGATCGTTATGGTCAGGCGTCCCACCGTCGTCGCGGCCTGGGCGAGCGCGTCCCCGACGGTTTCGCCGGCAGCGCAGTCCACCAATGTCGTCCGGGACCCACGGGACGCGGTCACCTCGGCACGCTGGCGTTGGAGCGACCTCGGGGCGGTCCGCCCCGGTGAGGCTAGCGCGACGACCAGGACGAGACCGACGCTAAATGCACGTGGAACGATATTTGCGTCCATATCGAGCCTCCCATCCCTCGAAGCCCGTCCGCTTTGGAACGGCTATTCGTACTGTCACCAGGGAATGTGTACTTTCCCCAGGGAATGTCGGCCCGGAATGTCAGGAATGCCTTACGAACTTCTGAACTTTCTTGGGGGCGGACTCAGCGGCCGTAGCGGATCTGGGTGTTGACGATGCCGAGCTCGACGCGCCGGTTCTTGGCGCGGGAGACGTCGGAGGTGCCCTTGACGAGGGGCAGGGACTTTCCGTGCCCCTGGACGGAAAGGATGTCGGCGGAGAGCCCCGCCTTCACCAGGTAGTCCCGGACCGCCTGCGCGCGGCGCTCGGACAATGTCTGGTTGTAGGCCTCCGACCCGACGTCGTCGGTGTGCCCGTTCACCGAGATCGTGTAGTCGTGCGCGGTCATGAGGATGCCGGCGATGCGGCTCAGCAGCTCGCGGTCCTCGGGACGGAGCTCCGTCTTGTCGAACGCGAACTTCAGGTGGTCGCTGCCGAGGTTCATGGTCAGCCCGAGGGCGGTGCGCTGCGTCTCCGCGATCTGCCCGAGGGCTTCCTGGAGGCGGTTGACCTCGGCCTCCGCCCGTTTGCGGATGGCTTCCGCCTCCTCCTGCGCCTTCGCCGCCGTCTCGCGGGCCGTGGTGGCCTCCTGCTTCGCGACATCGGCGTCCTGCTTCGCGCCGTCCGCCTGCTGCCTAGCCTCGGCCGTCTGGGCCTCGGCGAGCTGCCTCCCCTCCGCGGCCGCCTTCGACGAGGCCTCGGACAGCGCCGCGCGGTCCGCGGCCTGCCGGGCGAGAGCCGCTGCCTCGTCCGATCGGGCGGTCAGCTCGGCGACCCGCTGCTCGGCCACCTTGAGCTGCTGCGTCGTCTGGAAGAGGACGTACCCCAGCCCCGCGAGCGCCAGGGCCAGGATGACGACGAGGGCGGCGAGGCCCCCGCGCCCGCCGCGCGCGGGCTCGCGCGGCTCGTCCGAGTTGAGGGAAAGGGTCGTCGGTTTCGACATGCTTCCACCTCAACTACTAGCTTAGGGCAAATACGCAAGCAGCGGGTGGTGGGATAGCCTATCGGCCTCGTGCCCGCGAGCCCCGAGCCGGCGCCCGCCCCTCCTTCCCTGCCCACGGCCATGGGCCTGGGCGACGTCGTGCTCTTCTTCGTGACCACGGGCACGAACCTCCAGTGGGTGGCCTTCGCCGCGGCGGCCGGGCCGAGCGCGCTCTCCGTCTGGCTGCTCGGGGCCTTCGCGATGTTCCTGCCCCTGTCGTGGTGCGTGCTCCACCTGTCGGCGCGCTTTCCCGACGAGGGCGGCCTCTACGTCTGGGTGAGGCGCGCGTTCGGCCACCCCGCGGGCTTCCTCGCCGGCTGGATGTACTGGTGCAGCAACCTGCCGTACTTTCCCGGCCTCCTCTACTTCATCGCCAGCAACGCGCTCTTCGCCTTCGGCGGGCGCTACGCGTCCTTGCAGTCGAGCCGCACCTACTTCGTGCTCGTCTCGATCCTCGGCCTCGCCCTGGGGGCCGGCGTGAACGTGCTCGGCCTGCAGGTGGGGAAGTGGCTGAACAACGTGGGAGGGATCACGCGCTGGCTGTCGACGCTCGTCCTCGTCGGGCTCGGGATCGGCGCCCTCGCGAGCGGCGGCTCGGCCACGAGCTTCGAGCCCCAGAGCCTCCTGCCGAGCTTCGGTGTCGCGAACCTCCTCTTCTGGTCCACGATCGCGTTCGCCTGGACGGGCCCGGAGGCGGCGTCGTTCATGGGCGGCGAGATCCGCGACGCGCGACGGACCGTGCCCCGGGCGCTCCTCCTGGCCGCCCCCATGATCGCGGCCATCTACGTCCTCGGCACCGCGAGCATCCTCGTTGCGGTCCCGGCCGGGACGGTGAGCGGGCTCGAGGGCGTCCTCCAGGCCGTGCAGGCGGCCGAGGAGCGTCTCGGGTGGAGCGGCGTCACTCTCGTGGCGGCGATCCTCGTGACCGCGACGAGCCTGGGGAGCGTCGGGGCCTGGTTCGAGACCGTGGCCCGCATCCCGTTCGTGGCCGGCATCGACCATTTCCTCCCCGAGCGCTTCGGCCGGCTGCACCCTCGCTGGGGCTCGCCCTACGTCGCGCTGCTCACGCAGGCCGGGATCACGGTCCTCTTCGTGCTGATCGGGCAGGCCGGGACCACGGTGGGCGGCGCCTACCAGGTCCTCGTGAGCCTCACCGTGATCGTGACCTTCGTGCCGTTCGTGCTGCTCTTTGCCGCGGCCGTGAAGCTCGCGGGGGCGTCGCGCGAGGCAACGCTCCGGCTGCCGGGAGGAGCCGCGGCGGTCGTGGTCTTCGCCCTGATCGGCCTCGCGACGACACTCCTCTCGATCGTCCTCAGCCTCATCCCGCCGGAGTCGGAGCCGAACAAGCCGCTGGCGGTGGCCAAGGTGCTCGGCACCACGGTGCTCGTCCTGGGCAGCGGCATCCTCGTCTACGCGCGCGGCCGGCGGCGATGAAGCTTCGAACCGGAAGTCGTGTGGGAACGAAGGGTGCGCGCGCCTCGCTGTAGCGCGCGACTGTACGATGAACCGATGGCGAGCGCGGCGCCTGGGCGCCGGGCTCGCTCAGGCGGAGCGCGCGAGCGAGTGCCGCGCGCCCGTGCCGGCACACGACTTCAGGTACACCCTAGTCCTCGTGGCCGTAGTACTCGTACGCGGACATCGGCTTGGGCCCGCCCTTTTTCCACATCCGCTCGTCGGTGGGAAGCTTGCCGAGCACGCGCGCCATCTCGCGGACGTGGGTGGCGACGGCGCCGCAGCAGGCGCCGATGAGGTTCACCCCGATGTCCCGCGCCCGCCGCGCATAATCCGCCATCTCCTTCCGGCTGAGCTGGAGCGGATCGAGCTCGAGCGGGAACTGGGGAAGGCTCGTGAAGTCGGGCGACTCCCGTCGCGTGCGGTAGGCCACCGGCTGGCACGCGAGGTAGGCGGGGACGGCCGCTCGCATCTCCTCGAGGAACGGGAGCATGAGGTCCGGGCTGCGCAGGCAGTTGACGCCCACGATGTCCGCTCCCGCGTCCACGAGCGCGCGCGCCGCGTCGGCCGCGGTGCTTCCGTCGGAGGTCCGGGGCTCCTTCTCGAAGGAGATCGTGACCATCACCGGCAGGCCGGTCTTCTTCGCGCGCTCCACGGCGAGGAGCGCCTCTCCGAGCCACGAGAACGTCTCGCCGATCACGAAGTCGATGCCCTCCTCCACCTGCACCGCGAGCTGCTCGTCGAAGGTGGCGCGGACCTTGTCGCGGGACGAGGGGCTGTCCGGCTCGTACATCCAGGTGAGGCTGATGTTGCCGGCGACCAGGCAGCGGTCTCCCGCGACACTCCGCGCGATGCGGACGGCGGCGCGGTTCAGGTCGGCGAGACGGTCTTCGAGGCCGACCGTGGCCAGCTTGTCGCGGCTGGCGTAGAAGGTCAGGGCCTGGAGCACCTCGGATCCCGCCTCCCGGAACTCGGTGTGCAGCTCCTCGAGCGCCTGCGGACGCAGCAGCGCGACCTCCGGCGTGAACGGCCCCGCGCGCACCCAGCCGCGCTTCTCCAGCTCGAGGAGGTATCCGCCGTCGCCGAGCACCGGGCCCTCGGCCAGCCGTTCCAGGATTCCCTTCTTCACCATCGCGATCCTCCCCGCAGGTCGTCCAGCACTCGTCGCGCCGCGTTGTAGCCCGGCGCGCCGGTGACGCCGCCGCCCGGGTGCGCCCCCGCGCCGCACAGGTAGAGGCCGGCCACCGGCGTGCGGTACCGCGCCCAGCCGGCCACGGGGCGCATGAAGAAGAGCTGGTCGAGGCTCAGGTCTCCGTGAAAGATGTTGCCCTCGGTGAGCCCGTAGACCCGCTCGAGGTCGAGCGGCGTGAGCACCTGGCGGGCCACGACCGAGGCCGGGACGTTCGGCGCGTACTCGCCGATCTTCCGGACGACCCGGTCGCCGAGGAGATCGCGCTTCTCGTCCCACGTCCCCTCGCGGAGGCGATACGGCACGTACTGCACGAAGCAGGTCATCACGTGCCGGCCGCGCGGGCAGAGCTCCGGGTCGGCGTTCGACGCCACGACACAGTCCACCCACAGCTCCTCGGGGATCTCGCCGTGCTTGGCCGCGTCGTAGCACCGCTCCGCGTACTCGAGCGACGGCACGAGCGTGAAGAGCGCGCGGCGGAGGGGAGTCGCGTCCCGGGGCATGCCGGTCACGCGCGGCTCCTCGGACAGCACCAGGTTCACCTTGGCGCACGGCCCGTCCATCTTGATCCCGCGGATTCGGGCGCGGAACTCCTCGTCGAGCGCTTCGGCCGCGACGAGACCCAGGAACGTGCGCTTGGGATCGGCGTTCGACAGGACGACCCGGGCCGCGATCTCGGTACCGTCCCCGAGCACGACGCCGCGGACGCGCCCGTCGCGCACGTCGATGCGGGCGACCGGCGCGCCCGTGCGGAGCTCGACTCCGCGCGCGCGGCACTCCGCGGCCATCGCCTGCGTGATGGCCCCCATCCCGCCCAGGACGTGCCCGTAGAAGCCCTGCTCCTCGTGGTCGCCGCCGGAGAGCAGGTGGAAGAGCAGCCCCAGCGCCGTTCCGGGCTGGCCGGGACCGCCGTGCTTGCCGTAGACGCTGTTGGCGAGCACGAGCGTCTTCACCTTCTCCGACTCGTAGTGGCGGTCCAGGAAGTCGCGGAGGCTCCCGGTCAGGAACGAGGCCATCTCCGCGATCTCGTCGCCGGAGATCCCGCGGAAGCGCTTTCCCACGCGAACTGCCTCCAGGAGGCCGGCGACGCCCGTGGCGTGGACGTCGGGCGGCGGCTCGAGGAAGAACGGCTGGAGGTAGCGCGCGAGCTTCTTGAGCCGGCCATCGATCCGCGCGAACGTCTCCGCGTCTGTCGGTGACAGGCGCTTCAGCTCGGCGACGGTGGCTCCCATGTCCGCCCACCAGGCGACGACGTCGGCGTCGGGGAACGGCACCTGGAGCGCCGGATCGCAGGGCACCATGCGCAGCCCGTGCGCCTTGAGCCGCAGGTCGCGGATGACCTCGGGGCGGAGCATGCTCGCGATGTAGGACGTGGTCGAGGCCCGACAGCCGGGCGCGATCTCCTCCGTGACGCAGCACCCGCCGAGGACCTCGCGCCGCTCGAGCACGAGCACCCGGAGGCCTCCGCTCGCGAGGTAGGCGGCGGCCGTGAGGCCGTTGTGGCCTCCGCCCACCACGACGGCGTCGGGGTCGACTCTCACTCGTAGCCCGGGAAAAGGGCTTCAGGCTATCACTCTCGCCGTCGTTGCGTGTGCGGTGTCAGCGACGCGGCGGATCGAGCGGCTCCAAGACGACGTGGACTCGAGGCGGGTCGAGCTGATACGCGGCTCCCGACAGGTAGTCGGTGCCGAAGGCGAGAGCGCCCACCACCACGGCCGCCGTCGCTGCCTGGCTGGTGGACGACAGTCCCTGGTTGGCGAACTGGGCTCCGCCGGCCGCCACGTTCAGGGCGATCCACCCCGAGGTCTTCCGCACGAGCGGGACCTCGACTGGCCGAAAGCCCTCCTTCTCGACGCGCAGGACGAGGTGGGCTTGCCTTCTTTCGAGGGAGAGCCGGGCTGGCGTGACTCCCACCAGGGTCTCGCCCACGCGCACGCTCGCCCCGGGCGGCTCCGACGCGATCTCCACGTCCTGGTGCCTCCCGTGCGCGAGCGTCGCGCAACCCGCCGCGGACAGCGCCCCCGCGCACAGGACGACGGCCGCCAGGAGCCGAAGGCGGAGCCGACGAATCTGCCTGCTCATGATTCACCTCATGCGGTGCGACTTCGTCGCTGGCTCGAGAGCACGAACGATGCCGCCGAGGGAGGGCTCTTCTGTTCCGCGTCAACCACAGCCCGCGCTGGCGGTTGCGCAGCATCCCCGCCGCGTCGGCGGGCAGCGTGCGCACACCGAGTGGGCGATGCGCGCAGCGACTGGGCTGTCGTACCGCCGGCTTCGGATCGATGTCTTCTCGGGCGATACTTCGGCCATGGCCACGCCCTTTACCTGCTCGCTGACCCTGATCCTGCCCGTCGCGCTGTGCCTCGGCGTCACCCTCGCGGCGGCGGAGTCGGAGAACCCGCTGCTGACCGAGAGCTCCCTGCCCTTCCACTACCCGCGCTTCGACGCGATCAAGACCGAGCACTTCGGGCCCGCGTTCGAGCAGGGCATGGCGGAGCACCGCCGAGAGATCGCGGCCATCGCGGGGAGCGCCGAGAAGCCCACCTTCGAGAACACGATCGTGGCCATGGAGAGGGCGGGCGACCTCCTCGAGCGCACGAACCGGATCTTCTTCGCGCTGAACGGCGCCAACACCAGCCCGGAGATGCAGAAGCTGCAGCGCGACATCGCGCCGAAGCTCTCCGCGCACAACGACGCGATCACGCTCGACCCCGCGCTGTTTACTCGGGTTAAGGCTCTCTACGACAGGCGCGACGAGCTCGGCCTCGACGCCGAGTCGAAGCGGCTGCTCTGGCGCTACCACAAGGACTTCGTACGGGCGGGGGCGACGCTGTCGGAGGCGGACAAGGAGAAGCTGAAGGCGCTCAACACCGAGCTGGCGACGCTGCAGACGACCTTCAACCAGAACGTGCTCAAGGAGGTCGACGCGTCCGCCGTGATCGTGGACAGCCGGGCCGAGCTCGCCGGCTTGAGCGAGGCGCAGGTCGCGGCGGCCGCGGACGCCGCCAAGGCCGCGGGCCAGGAGGGCAAGTTCCTCGTTCGCCTCGCGAACACGACCGGGCAGCCTCCGCTCGCCTCGCTCGAGAACCGGGCGCTGCGCGAGCGGATCATGAAGGCCTCGTTGGCGCGCGGCAGCCGCGGCGGGGAGTTCGACAGCCGGCAGACCACGGCCACGATCGCCCGGCTTCGCGCGGAGCGAGCCGCGCTCCTCGGCTATGCGAACCACGCCGCCTACCAGCTCGACGAGCAGACGGCGGGCAGCGTGGACGTGGTGAACAAGCTGCTCGCCCAGATCGGGCCGCCCGCGGTGGCCAACGCCCGGCGCGAGGCCGCGGACATGCAGAAGATCGTGGACGCGGAGAAGGGCGGCTTCGAGCTCGCGTCCTGGGACTGGGCTTACTACGCGGAGAAGGTGCGCAAGGCCCGCTACGCCTTCGACGAGTCGCAGCTCAAGCCCTACTTCGAGCTGGACCGCGTGCTCAAGGACGGCGTCTTCTACGCCGCGGGCCGGCTCTACGGCCTCAGGTTCAAGGAGCGGAAGGACCTGCCCGTCTACGAACCGACGGTGCGCGTCTTCGACGTCTTCGACGCCGACGGCTCCCCGCTCGCGCTCTTCATCATGGACGCCTACGCGCGGCCGAACAAGAACGGCGGGGCCTGGGCCACCGCGTACGTGCCGCAGTCCGCCCTCCTCGGCACGAAGCCGGTCATCGCCAACCACCTCAACGTGCCGCCGCCGCCCAAGGGCGAGCCCACGCTCCTCACGCACGACGAGGTGCGCACGATGTTCCACGAGTTCGGCCACGCCCTGCACGGGATGTTCTCGAGCGTGCGCTACCCGCGCTTCGCGGGCACGACGGTGCCCCGGGACTTCGTGGAGTACCCGTCGCAGGTGAACGAGATGTGGATGAGCTGGCCCGACGTGCTGCTCAACTACGCCAAGCACTACCAGACGGGCGCGCCGATTCCCCAGGAGCTCCTCGACAAGGTGACGGCGGCCCAGAAGTTCAACCAGGGCTTCGCCACGACGGAGCTCGTGGGCGCGAACGTGATCGACCAGGCGTGGCACCAGCGGCGCGCCGGCGAGCTGCCCGGAGCCGACGGGGTGCTCGCCTTCGAGGCGAAGGCCCTCGCCGACAACGGCGCCGACTTCCCGCCGGTGCCTCCGCGCTACCGGAGCACGTACTTCTCGCACATCTTCGCGGGCGGCTACTCGGCCGGGTACTACTCGTACTTCTGGAGCGAGGTGCTCGACGCGGCGAGCGTCGAGTGGATCAAGGCCCACGGCGGCCTCACCCGCGAGAACGGGGACCGCTTCCGCGGGAAGCTGCTGTCACGCGGCGGGAGCGAGGACGCGATGACGCTCTTCCGCGACTTCACCGGAGGCGATCCGCCGATCCAGCCCTTCCTGGAGCGGCGCGGTCTCGTCGCGCCCGCGACGAAGTAAGGCAGCCGCCGATACTCGACGGGGTCCAATCGATCCATTGACTCCGCCGGGCGGCCGGCCGAGGTTCTAGAGCAGTACCCTGCGACCCAGGCAGGCTGCTTCGCGTCCCCCGCGTGGCGCGAGGGGTGTCACTGCCGGACGGCGCGGGGCGCCGCGAGGGAGGTGCACACCCATGAGAGCCACCGTCTTGACCATTGCCACGGTCCTCCTCGCCGCCGCGAGCGTCTGCGGCCAGGCTCGGGCCGCGGGAGAGTACGACACCGCCACAGAGGTGACCGTGCGGGGCGAGGTCACGCAGACGCACGAGTCCAAGGTCGCGACCGACCACCCCGGCCTGCACTTGATGCTGAAGACCGAGAAGGAGAC
>JBKPBQ010000084.1:0-8884 GCA_046726955.1 Acidobacteriota bacterium | reverse complement strand
GCCTTCATACTGGTGGACGAGGTCCGGCACGAGACGGTCTGGCGGAGGGTGCTCGGGCTCAAGATCTACTGATGCCGATCTACGAGTTCTACTGCGCGCACTGCCACCGCCTCTTCAACTTCCTGTCCCGGACGGTGGCGACGACGAAGACGCCCGACTGTCCCCGCTGCCACCGCGCGGACCTCACGCGTCGCGCGTCGTCGTTCGCGATCTCGAAGGGGCGGAGGGAGGAGCCGGCAGCGACGCCGGAGGCCGCGGATCTGCCCCCCGGCTTCGACGAGTCCCGCCTGGAGCAGGCGATGTCCTCTCTCGCCCGCGACGCGGAGTCGATGGACGAGAACGACCCGCGGCAGGGGGCGCGCCTCATGCGCGAGGTCTTCCGGGCGGCCGGGCTTCCCGTCGGTGCCGGAATGGACGAGGCCCTGAAGCGGATGGAGTCCGGCGAGGATCCCGAGAAGGTCGAGGCCGAGATGGGCGACGTGTTCGAGGAGGACCCGTTCGCCGCCGGAGGCGGGGCGCCTCCGGAGCCGAAGGAACGCCTCGCCCGCCTGCGGCGACGGCTGCTGCCGCCGAGCGTCGATCCCGAGCTCTACGAGATGTAGGCCGTCAGGCTTTCTGGACGCCCGGCCGCCCTGCCTCCACGACGTACGTCGCCCGTGTCTTGACCGGGGAGCCCGGCTGCTTCACGTACTCGAGCACGCGGAAGTCGGTCGTGAAGCGCTCCGGGCTCACGCGGCAGCGCAGGTAGCCGCGCTGGCCGTTGAAGAACCGGACGTGCGGGTTCGCCTTCAGGACGATCTCGCCGAACGAGGACAGGTCGTCGCCGTCGCCCGCAGTGCTGATCGACGTGCCGATGAACTCCGCGCCCACGACGGGCGAACGCTCGTCGTCGAAGTCGGCCTTGAGGTCGAGCGCGGCGTTGGCGTGCATGTCGCCGGTCACGAGCACCGGGCCCGTGGGCTTCTTGGCGAAGGCCTTGACGAGCTCGCGCCGCTCCGCGAGGTAGCCGTCCCACTTGTCTTCGTCGTACTTTGAGTCGGGACCCGCGTCGTTGTCGATCTGTCCGAAGGGCACCTGGTTCAGCACGAGGTCGAAGCGCGCGCTCGAGCGGGCGAGGAAGCCGAGGAGCCAGGCCTTCTGCTCCGGGCCGAGGAGCGTCGCCCGCGGATCGGCGGTTTCGGGGCACCGCCTCGTGACGCCGTCGCCGCACGGCTGGTCGGTGCGGTACTGCCGCGTGTCGAGGACGTGCAGCTCCGCGGTCGCCCCGTAGGAGAGCCGGCGGTAGAGGCGGAGGTTCGGGCCCCGGGGCATCGAGGAGCGGCGCAGCGGCAGGTGCTCGTAGTAGGCCTGGTAGGCGGCGGCGCGCCGCTTCAGGAAGCGCTCGCGCGACATGTCGTTCCAGGGCCGGTCGTTCGCGTAGTTGTTCACGACCTCGTGGTCGTCCCAGGTCACGATGAACGCGTGCCTTCTGTGCGCGGCCTGGAGGTCGGGATCGCTCTTGTAGAGCGCGTAACGCTGGCGGTACTCGGCGAGGGAGACGACCTCGTGGCCCTGCACGCGCACCGGCGTGCGGCCCCACGAGCCGCTCTCGTAGATGTAGTCGCCGAGGTGGAGGACGGCGTCAAGGTCTTCCTCCGAGAGGTGGCGGAGCGCCGTGAAGTAGCCCGACTGGTAGCTCTGGCAGGAGGCGACGCCGAAGGCGAGCGGCCGGAGGTCGCCGCGAGCGGGGGTCGTACGCGCGTGGCCTACCGGGCTGCGCTCGCCGCCGGCGGTGAAGCGGTAGAAGTAGTCGCGGGATGGTTGAAGCCCGCCGACCTCGACGTGCACGGAGTGCGCGAGGTCCGGCAGCGCCATCGACTGCCCGCGGGCGACGACGCGGCGGAAGGACTCGTCGCCGGCGACCTCCCAATCGACGCCGACGCGTGAGCGCGGCATGCCCCCGCCGTGCAGGGGATCGTGGCCGAGACGCGTCCACAGCACGAAGCCGTCGGGGGCGGGGTCTCCCGCGGCGACACCGAGCGCGAACGGATATCCACGAGGCCTGTAGCGGGGCTCGTCGCCTCGCGCGGGCAGGGCGCCCAGGAGCACGAGGCCCGAGGCGCGCGAGGCGAGAGCGAGGAACTCGCGGCGGGTGGTCATTCCCGCACCATCGTACCGCGGCTGTTCGTGGGTGTTACTCGCGTCCGTCCGCAAGCCTGCTCGAAGACGCAGTCGCCGCTCGAGCCGCACGCGACGTGAGCTCGTCGCCGTGAACGACGGCGCCGAGCAGCGGCTCTCCGTGCACACGAAGGCCGCGGGGCGGGCGAGCCGGGGATAGGTGACGTCCGAGCGGGGGAGCGGTCCCTCCTGCTCGTCGAGCAGCTCGACGCGCTTGTAAGCCTCCTCCTGTCTCGAAGCGCCGCGCGACCTCCGGGGCCCGGCCGGATGGCGGCCGTGCGAGCGGCCGCCCGTTACAATGCGACGGCGATTTCGCGTTCCGATTCCGTCGGAGGAGGTTCCCATGAGGCTCGGCCGCGTCTGTGCGTGCGCAGCGATCGTCCTGACTCCGGTCTCGTCCCTCACCGCCCAGGCTCCGGCGGCTTCCGCGCCCGCTCCCGCGCCTGCCGCCTCGACCGCCCTCCGCTCGGCCCTCCTGAAGACGGAATCCGGCCTCGTCCTCCACTACGTCGTGCAGGGCGATCCGAAGGGCCCCGTCATCGTGCTCGCCCACGGAATCGGGGACTCGTGGCACTCCTGGGAGCTCGTCCTGCCGCACATCCCGAGGACGTTCCGCACGTACGCGGTCACGCTCCGCGGGCACGGCTTGTCCGACCATCCGCCCTCCGGGTACTCGCGCGCCGACTTCGGCGCCGACCTCTCCGGCTTCCTGGCCGGCCTGGGCCTCGAGAAGGTCTGCTTGGTCGGACACTCGCTGGGGAGCTTCGCCGCTCAGGAGGCCGCGACCGGCAAGGAGGCCCGCCGCATCAGCCGTCTCGTCCTCGTGGGCTCGTCGCCGGGGGGCCCCCGCGACCCCACGGTCGTCTCCGAGGTGCGCTCGCTGTTCGCCAGCATCACGGACCCGATCGACCCGCAGCTCGCCCGCGACTTCCAGATCAGCACCACCGTGCGGCCTCTCCCGCCGGCGTTCCTCGAGACGATGATCGGAGAGATGCAGAAGGCCCCCGCCCGAGTCTGGAACGAGGTCGCCTCGAGCTTCGCCACGCCCGCCCCTCCCGTGAACCTCGGGCAGATCAAGGTGCCCACACTCCTCATGTGGGGCGACAAGGACGGGATGATGACGAGGGCGGACCAGGACGCGCTCCTCGCCGGCATCCGCGGCTCGCGGCTCGTCGTGTATCCCGGCACCGGGCACGCGCCGCACTGGGAGGAGCCGGAGCGCGTCGCGCGGGACCTCGTCGCGTTCCTGCAGCGGTAGAGCACCCTGTAGCCGCTGCGCGCGCCGGCGCGACGGAGATATACTCGCCACTGGGAACCACGTGAGCCACCAGAAGAAGCTCGCCATTCTCGTCGGAGGAGGGCCGGCCCCCGGGATCAACAGCGTGATCGGGGCGGCCACCATCCGCGGCGTGCTCGAAGGCGTCGAGGTGCTGGGGGTGCGCGACGGCTTCGAGTGGATCATGCACGGCAACGTGGACCACGTCACCCAGCTCACCATCGAGGAGGTGAGCCGGATCCACTTCCGCGGCGGGTCCTACATCGGCATCTCCCGGGCCAACCCCACGCAGGACCCGAAGTTCCTGGAGAACACGGTGACCTCGCTCCTGCGCCTCAACGTCTCGCAGCTCATCACCATCGGCGGCGACGACACCGCGTTCTCGGCCATGAAGCTCTCGGAGAGGGCGGCGGGCCGCATCCACGTCGCCCACGTCCCCAAGACGATCGACAACGACCTCGACCTGCCCGCCTACGTGGACACCTTCGGCTTCCAGACCGCGCGCCACGTGGGAGTGGACATCCTCAAGAACCTGATGGTGGACGCGCGCACCACGTCACGCTGGTACTTCGTGGTGGCGATGGGGCGGAAGGCCGGACACCTCGCGCTCGGCATCGGCAAGGCGGCGGGGGCGACGCTCACCCTCATCCCCGAGGAGTTCGAGGGCCAGCACGTCAAGCTCAAGACCCTCGTGGACACGCTGGCGGGGGCGGTGATCAAGCGCCTGAGCTACGGCCGGCGCGACGGGGTGGCCGTGATCGCGGAGGGGCTCGTCCTCGCCATAGACCCCGGGGACCTCGCCGCCCTCGAGGACGTGGAGCGCGACGCCCACGGCAACGTGCGCATCGCCGAGGTGAACATCGGGGAGATCCTGAAGGCGCGCGTGCAGGAGCGGCTCAAGCAGCTCGGGCTCAAGACCACGATCGTGGCCAAGAACATCGGCTACGAGCTGCGGTGCGCCGATCCCATTCCCTTCGACATGGAGTACACGCGGGACCTCGGCTACTGCGCCACGAAGTATCTGCTGTCCGGAGGCAACGCGGCGATGGTCTCGCTGCAGGGCGGGCACTTCGTGCCCATCCCGTTCACGCAGCTCCTCGACCCGCAGACGGGCAAGGCCCGGATCCGGATGGTGGACGTCCACTCCACGCGCTACGCGATCGCCCGCCGGTACATGATCCGGCTGCGCCGCGACGACTTCGAGGACCCCCACGAGCTCGCGAAGTTCGCGGCCACCGTCGGCCTCAACCTCCCGAAGTTCCGCGAGGAGTTCGAGTACCTCGTCCGCGACGAGCCGCCCCCGCTCGTCCTGGACCTTCCATCCGAGCCGCCGTCCGCGCCCGTACCTCATTGAGCATGGCCGCGGACCGCCACCTTCCGCGCGCGGAGGCGTTCGCCCTCGGAGCCCTCGAGCCCGCCGAGCGCGACGATTTCGTGGACCACCTGCGCTCCGGCTGCGCGGAGTGCGGGGCCGCCGTCGAGGCGGCGGTGGAGGCGGCGGCCGTCCTCCCGCTGAGCGACCCGCCGGTGGAGCTGGCGCCGGAGATCCGCGCCACCGTCCTCGAGCTGGCGCAGGCTCCCGCGCTCCCCCTCGACACCGCCGCCTACGCGTGGGACGAGCCGTTCCCCGGCATGCGCACCGCCGTGGTCAAGCTCGAGCCCGAGCGCTCGTTCTGCGCGACGCTGATCTGGGCGTCGCCCGGCGCGCGCTACCCGGCACACCGGCACCGCGGCGAGGAGACGACGCTCATCCTGCAGGGCGCCTGCCGCGACGAGCACGGCTCCTATGTGGCGGGAGACGTCGCGCGGATGCGCGCGGGCTCCACGCACCACGTGGAGTTCCTGCCCGGCGAGGACTGCATCGCGTACCTGGTGGCCACCGGCGGCCACGAGATCGTGGAGGGCTGAGAGTGCCGGACCCGCGATTCGGTGAGCACGTCGCCCGCGAGCTCGAGGAGATCCGCAAGCAGGGCCTCTTCAAGGAGGAGTGGCCGATCCGCGGAGCGCAGGGCCCCGAGATCCAGGTCGGCGGGCGCACCGTGCTGAACTTCTGCGCCAACAACTACCTCGGCCTCTCCAGCCACCCCGAGCTGCTGAAGGCCGCCCACCGCGCGCTCGACGAGTGGGGCTACGGGCTCTCGAGCGTGCGCTTCATCTGCGGCACGCAGGAGCTGCACCTCCATCTCGAGAAGAAGGTCGCGGCGTTCCTGGGCGCCGAGGACGCGATCCTCTACGCCGCCTGCTTCGACGCCAACGGCGGAGTCTTCGAGCCGCTGCTCGCCGCCGAAGACGCGATCCTCACCGACCGGCTGAACCACGCGTCGATCATCGACGGCGTCCGCCTCTGCAAGGCGGAGCGCCTCGTCTACGAGCACGCCGACATGGCCGACCTCGAGGCCAAGCTGAAGCAGACGGAGGGTCGCCGCTTCCGGCTGATCGTGACCGACGGGGTCTTCTCGATGGACGGCGACATCGCCCCCCTGCCCGCCATCGTCGAGCTCGCCGACCGCTACCGCGCCCTCGTCCTCGTGGACGACTCCCACGCCACCGGCTTCATGGGACGCACCGGCCGAGGCACCTGGGAGCACCACGAGCTCGCCCCCGGACGCGTGGACCTCATCACCACGACGTTCGGCAAGGCGCTGGGCGGTGCGCTCGGCGGCTGCACTGCCGGACGGCGGGACGTCGTCTCGCTGCTGCGCCAGCGGAGCCGGCCCTACCTCTTCTCGAACTCGCTCGCCCCGGCGGTGGTGGGGGCGACGCTGCGGGCCCTCGAGCTCCTCGTGGCGAGCACCGAGCTGCGCGACCGGCTCGAGCAGAACACCGCTTTCTTCCGCGAGCGGATGACCGCCGCCGGCTTCGAGATCCGGCCCGGCGTCCACCCCATCGTGCCCATCATGTTCTCGCGGTTCGCCCCCGAGGACGCGCCCCTCGCCCAGAAGTTCGCCCGCGCTCTCCTCGAAGAGGGGATCTACGTCAAGGGCTTCTTCTTCCCGGTCGTGCCCCGCGGCCAGTCGCGCATCCGCGTCCAGCTCTCCGCCGCCCACCGTGCCGAGCACATCGACCGCGCGGTGGCCGCCTTCACCGCGGTCGGCCGCCGGCTGGGCGTCCTCGGCGCCTGAGGCGGATGTCCGCCACGGCGTCGGTGCCGGGGCCCACGGGCCTGCCCATCGCGGGGTCGCTCTTCGCCATCCGCCGCGATCCCGTGGCCTTCCTCGCGCGGAGCGCCGCCGAGTACGGCGACTTCGTGCGCTTCCGGGCGGGGCGCTCGCTCGTCTTCTTCTTCCGTCACCCCGACCAGGTCAGGGACCTGCTCGTGACCCAGCAGCACGCCTTCAAGAAGGGACGCGGCCTGGAGTGGGCCAAGCACTTCCTCGGCAACGGGCTCCTCACGAGCGAGGGCGAGTTCCACACGCGCCAGCGCCGGCTGAGCCAGCCCGCGTTCCACCGGCAGAGGATCCAGTCCTACGCCCAGGTGATGACCGACTACGCGCTCCGGACCCGCGACCGCTGGCGCGCGGGGGAGACCCTCGACGTGGGCCACGAGATGATGGAGCTGACGATGGCGGTGGTGGCGAAGGCGCTCTTCGACGCCGACGTCACCGGCGAGGCCGGCGAGATCGGCCGCTCGCTCACCACGATCATCTCCCTCTTCCACCGCTTCAACATGCCGTTCGCCGGCCTCGTGCAGAAGCTGCCCCTGCCGAGCAACATCCGCTTCCGGCAGGCCCGGGCCCGGCTCGACCGGACGATCTACCGGGTGATCGCGGAGCGCCGCGGCAGCGCGACCGACCGCGGCGACCTCCTGTCGATGCTCCTCCTCGCGACCGACGAGGAAGGCGACGGCACCGGCATGACCGACGTGCAGCTGCGCGACGAGGTCATGACGATCTTCCTCGCCGGGCACGAGACGACGGCCAACGCGCTCACCTGGACGTTCTACCTGCTCTCGCAGAACCCCGAGGGGGAGGCGCGGCTCCACGCCGAGCTCGACCGCGCGCTCGGAGAGAGGGTCCCGGGAGTCGAGGACCTGCCGCAATTGCGCTACACGGAGCAGGTCCTCGCGGAGTCGATGCGCCTCTACCCGCCGGCGTGGGCCCTCGGCCGGCGCGCCCTCCGCGACGTGGAGATCGGGGGCTGCCCGGTGCCCAGCGGGTCGTTCGCGCTCGTGAGCGCGTTCATCACGCAGCGCGACCCGCGGTTCTTTCCGGATCCCCTCCGCTTCGACCCGGAGCGCTTCGCGCCCGAGGCGCGCGCGGCCCGGCCCAAGTTCGCCTATTTCCCGTTCGGGGGCGGGGCGCGCAATTGCATCGGCGAGCCCTTCGCCTGGATGGAGGGAACGCTCCTGCTCGCCGTGCTCGCCCAGAAGTGGCGCCTGCGGCTCGTCCCGGGGTATCCCGTGGAGCCGGAGCCGCTCATCACCCTCCGTCCGCGCTACGGGATGCGGATGACAGTGGAAGCGCGGAGCTGATCGCGGAGGGAGCGCCCGGCGCTCAGCGCGCCCAGTAGGGCCGGTAGTAGTGGTCCTTGCCCGCGGTCTTCGGGGGCCGCAGAGGCCGGCGGAACGCGGCCTCGATCCGCTCGGAGAACGCGCCGGGATTCTCCAGCACCAGGAACAGCGCGCCCACGGCGTAGAGCGTGAACACGCCCCCCGCGACCGCGACGAGGGGAACGAGCAGGATGAACAGGAACTGCGCGAGCTGGGTCATCGTCGAATCGTCCTCACTGGATCCGCACGCGTCCCGAGAAACCTTCTTCGTAGGAGTGGTAGAAGAGCAGCCCCGTCTCCGGATACCGCCAACAGTAGTAGCCCGAGCCGTTGTCGAAGTCGACGAGCCAGAGCCCCTTCACCTCCAGGCCCTTGGCGATCATCGTCTCCGCCCACGCCACGACGATCCGCTGCACGCGGTCGTCGGCCTTGGGCCCGAGCGCCTCCACCTTGAGGTACGCCTCCTCGGTGAGCTCGCGCACCTCGGGCAGCATGGCCGCGGCCTCCGCGTAGGTGAAGATCGTCTTCTTGGCGACGTCGCGCTCGGTCATCGCGTCGCATTATATGCCGGCCTTGACCCCTCCTGGCCCCGATCCTAGAATCGATAGAATGCCCGACGGCGCGCCGCGCCTGGCCTCGCTATCGGTGATCGGGGGGTCGCTTCACGGCAAGCGCGTCGATCTCGCCGGAGTCGACGAGATCACGATCGGGTCCGATCCCGGCTGCTCTCTCGCCGTCGAGCTGCCGGGCGTGAGCCCCCTCCACGCGAAGGTCTGGGTGGACACCGCGGGGGCCAAGGTCTACGACACCCGCAGCGCCACTGGCGTCTTCGTGAACATGGACCGCGTGGAGGGCGAGCGCGCCCTGCGCGAGGGCGACACGGTTTGGCTCGGGCCGCCGGAAGCGCCGGGAAGCGTCCTCCTCCAGTGCCACTTCGAAGGAGGGCTCGCGGAGTCGAAGGA
>JBKPBQ010000083.1:0-6739 GCA_046726955.1 Acidobacteriota bacterium | reverse complement strand
GCAGCGTCAGATGTGTATAAGAGACAGAGGTAGTACTGCTCGCCGTACCGGTGGAAGACGAGCTCCATATCCGTCACGCGGTCGGACTGCATGTTGTTGACGGTCGTGAAGACCGAGCCGTGGCCACCTCGAATGGCGAGCAGCCCTTCTCCGATGTCGATCGAAGCGTGGTAGAGGCCCGGGGGAAGGGTCGTGCCGTGGACGATGAATGCAAAGGGAATCTGGCACTTGACGTCGGCCGTCTCGGCACGAGTCGCAACGGCCGGGGCCACGACCAGGACGCTTGCCGCCAGCGCACTCCGGAAAATCTGCTTCTGCATGAGAGCCTCCCTGCCCCTCCTTTGATAGAGACGAAAGCCGCTTCGTCTCTGACGTCAAGCCGCGGCAAAGCTCGCGCAGGGAGGCCGCGGCTTCAGGAGTCGAGTGTCCTCCGATAGACCTCGCGCGCGGGAAGTCCCAGGCGCCTCGCCGCCTCCTTCACTGCCTGGCGGCGTGTCCTGCCCTCGGAAACGAGTCGCGCGTAGAGAACTTCGAGAGGCTCCTGCGGCTCCGGCTCCGCCGGAGACGCGCCGGCGACCACGAGCACGATCTCGCCCTTGATCGACGGCCGCCCCGCGAGGAGATCGTGAAGCTCGAGGAGCCGGCCGGAGAGATATTCCTCGTGCAGCTTCGTCATCTCGCGCGCGAGGAAGGCCTGGCGGTTGCCCCACGCATCGGCGAGATCGGTCAAGGAAGCGAGGATCCGCACGGGCGACTCGAAGACGATCAGCGTCGTTCCGATGCGCGCGAGAGTTTCGAGATCCCGGCGGCGCGCTGACACCTTCGCGGGCAGGAATCCGACGAAGTAGAAGCGGTCGGTTGGAAGTCCCGAGACCGAGAGAGCAGCGATCGCCGCGCTCGGACCGGGAACCGGAACCACCGGCAGCCCCTCGGCCCGCGCCTCGCGGACCAACCGAAAACCGGGGTCCGAAACGCCGGGAGTACCCGCGTCCGAGACGAGCGCGACGTCGCGGCCCTCGCGAAGGACGGCGAGGATGCGCTCGCCCTTCCAGCGCTCGTTGTACTCGAAATACGACGTCGTCTGGACCTTAATTCCATGTGCGCCAAGCAGATGCGCGGTGCGCCGGGTGTCCTCGCAGGCCACGAGGGCGACCCGTCCCAGGACCTCCAGAGCGCGTGCCGACACGTCGGCGAGGTGGCCGAGAGGAGTGGCCACGACATAGAGCCTTCCCGACGAAGTCGCTCCAGACACTCGATTTATGCCAATTGTAACTTCGCCTTGACACTGGCGGTCGCAGGTCCTAGCATCAGAAGGCAAAAAGGCACTGCGTTAGGTAAGCCTATCTTTCCGGAACGAAGGCCCTTGTTCTGCTTCGATTCCATACGGGTCAGGGGGTGTTCACGTTTTGGCCGAGATCAAGGTCCAGGAGGGCGAATCGATCGAGAACGCCCTCCGTCGCTTCAAGCGGAAGGTCCAACAGGAAGACATCATCAAGGACATCAAGAAGCACAGCTTCTATTTGAAGCCCGGCGACAAGCGCCGGGCCAAGCAGGCGCTGGCTCGCAAGAGAAGCCGCAAGAAGATCCGCCGCGAGAGCGAGTAACAGGTCCCGGGTCACCGGGGCTGGCCTTACCCTCGAGGAGAGGCCATGGAGTACCGAGATCGTACTCTGGTGTGCGTCGAGTGCCACCAGAATTTCATCTGGACAGCGGGCGAGCAGCTCTTCTATCACGACAAGAACTTCAAGAACGAGCCGAAGCGCTGCAAGGATTGCAAGGGCAAGCGGAACGCGAGGATGGGACAGCCGACCCGGGAGCGGGTGGAGACGACCGCCACCTGCTCGCAGTGCGGGAAGGAGACGACGGTCCCATTCAAGCCCACGCAGGGGCGCCCGGTGTATTGCAAAGAGTGTTTCCAGCAGCGAAAGTCGGTCAGCCTTTGACGCTCACCTGACCGCCGCTTCCGCTTCTTCTCGTTCCTGGCGCCGCTCGAGCTCGGCGGGCGGCGTCAACCTTCCCTGACCCCCGGCGTCGACGTCTGCCCGGCGGCCTGGACTGCGGTCACCGCCACGACGTCCACGATGTCGTCCACGGAGCAGCCGCGCGAGAGATCGTTCGCGGGCTTGCGCAGGCCCTGCAGGATGGGCCCGATCGCGCGCGCGCCGGCGAGGCGCTCTACGAGCTTGTAGCCGATGTTGCCTGCGTCGAGGTCGGGAAAGACGAGCACGTTCGCTCGTCCGCCCACCGGGCTGCCGGGCGCCTTCTTCTCGGCGATCTCCGCCACGAGAGCGGCGTCGAGCTGCAGCTCTCCGTCGGCGACGAGCGCCGGGTCCCGCGCCTGTACGATGCGCGCGGCTTCCGCGACCTTGCGCGCGCGCGGGTGGTCGGCGCTTCCCCGCGTGGAGAACGAGAGCAGCGCTACGCGCGGAGGAACCTGGAGGAGCTCGCGGGCGCTCTCGGCGGCGAGGAGCGCGATCTCGGCGAGCTCGCGGGCCGTGGGGTCCGGGTTGACGCCGCAGTCGGCGAAGACGAGGACCCCGTCGGCGCCGATCTCGGGCCGGCTCGTGACCATGAGCATGAAAGACGACAGGCGCTGGACGCCGGCGCGCACCCCGATGCCGCGAAGGGCCGCGCGGAGGGTGTGGGCGGTCGTACTCTCCGCTCCGGCGACGAACCCGTCGAACCGGCCGGACGCGACGCCGAGGGCGGCCCAGAGCAGGGGATCGCGGAGGTGCTGGCGCGCCTCGTCCTCCGACACTCCGCGAGCCCGCGTGCGCTCGCGGTACATGTCCAGAGCGGTCCGGACCTCCCGGCCTTCCTCGGGGACGCGCTCCGTGGCCACGCCCGACAGGTCCAGGCCCTGGGTGCGGGCCTTCTCCGCGATCTGCTCGGGCTTGCCGATCAGGGTCACCCGGGCCAGCCCCTGCCGCACGATGCGGACGGCCGCCTCTACGGTGCGGGGCTCGGTCCCCTCGGGCAGGACGATGTGTCGGGACGCCCGGGCGGCCTGGCGGTGGATGCGCTCCCGGAGGTCCATGACCCGGGCAAAACTACCATAGCGCTGGAGGTTATGAGCACCGCCAAACCGTTGACAGTCCGAGAGCCGCTGTGATAGCTTTCGGCCTCTTCGTAAACGCTCCATCCGCAAGGAGAAACGACCGCCATGAAGATCGTCGAGCGCCAAGTCGGAGACGTGACCATCCTGGATCTTCACGGGAAGATCCTGATCGGCGAAGGCGACGACGCCCTCCGCGACGCCGTCAACAAGCTCGTCGACAGCGGTAAGACCAAGCTCCTCTTGAACCTCGCGGAGGTGCCGTACGTCGATTCCGCCGGTCTCGGCGAGATCGTCCGGTGCTACACGACCGTGAGCAAGAAGGGCGGCAAGCTCAAGCTCCTGCACCTCACAAAGAAGATCCAGGACCTGCTGTCCATCACGAAGCTCCTCACGGTCTTCGAGACGTTCGAGAACGAGGCCGAGGCGGTCAAGAGCTTCTAGTCGCTTCGGAGGAGGGCGGCGGCCCTGAGCACGCTTCGCGCCGTCCTCGAATCGCTTCGTCCCCACCAGTGGTCGAAGAACCTGGTGGTCTTCGCCGCACTCGCCCTCTCCAAGCACCTGTTCGAGCGCGATCCGTTCCTGCGCGCGCTCCTGGCCTTCCTGGTCTTCTGCGGGCTCTCGGGCGCGGTCTACCTCGTCAACGACCTCGCCGACCTCGCGCAGGATCGCCTCCATCCCCGAAAGCGCCTCCGGCCGCTCGCGAGCGGCGCCCTCTCTCCCGGCACGGCGCGCCTGGCCGCGGCCGTGATCGGGGCGGCGAGCCTCGGACTGAGCGTTCTCCTCGGCCGGCCGTTCTCCGTGCTCGCCCTCCTCTACGTCGTGCTGAACCTGCTGTACTCCTTCCGCCTGAAGCACGTCGTGATCGTGGACGTGATCGTGATCAGCCTCGGCTTCGTGCTGCGCGCGGTGGCGGGAGCGGTGGCGATCGACGTCGCGTTCAGCACCTGGCTGCTCGTGTGCACGCTCCTGCTCGCCCTCTTCCTCGCCCTGGCCAAGCGCCGGCACGAGATCACGTCGCTGCTCGACGGTGCCGCCGATCACCGCCGCGCCCTCGCCGAGTACAGCCCCTACCTCCTCGACCAGATGATCTCCGTGGTCACCGCCTCGTGCCTCGTGGCCTACGCGTTCTACACGCTCGCCCCGGAGACGGTGGAGAAGTACCGCACCGACCGGCTGGCCTGGACCATCCCTTTCGTGCTGTACGGGATCTTCCGCTATCTTTACCTTGTGCACCGCAAGGAGCAGGGGGGAAGCCCTACCGACATCCTGCTGACCGACCGCCCGCTGCTGCTGGACGTCGCCCTCTGGGCGATCGCCATCCTCGCCATCGTCTACGCCGCCCCGGGCGCGCCCATGCCCCGCGGCCATTAGAGCCAGACCCATGAGCTTCGAGATCGGTGCGCCGGGCGTGGACGTCGAGAAGATCATGCGCGAGATCCGCGAGCGCATCGAGGAGAAGAAGAAGGGCCTCTACACGGAGGAGGAGATCCGCGAGATCGCGGAACGGCGGCTCGACGCCGTCCTGGAGGGTCGCGACCTCCGGACGGACCTCATCCAGGACTTCCGGGCCCAGCCCTCGCGGTGGAACTTCGCATTCGAGACGGAGACGATCTACAGGAGCAGCCGCGGCGCCGTGGGTCGCCTGCTGGAGACGGTCCGGCGGGTGCTGAAGCCGGTCCAGAAGCTCTTCTGGAATCCCAACCCCATGATCGACGCGCTCTCCCGACAGTCCGACCTCAACAAGTACTACGTGCACCTCTTCCACAACCTCGCCCTCGAGCTGACGCGGCTGAACCTCGAGGTCCAGGAGCTGAAGAACCGCAACCTGCAGCTCCAGGGCCGGCTGGAGCTCCTGTCGCGGCGCGAGAAGACGCTGGAGTCGATGGTGGCCTACCGCGGGGAGCCGGGGAAGGACGGCTCCTCCTGATGCGGCTCGCCTTCGTGGTCCAGCGCTACGGGCTGGACATCGCGGGGGGCGCCGAGTACCACTGCCGCCTGATCGCCGAGCACCTGGCGCGCCACGCCGAGGTCACGGTGCTCACGACCTGCGCCCGCGACTACGTGACGTGGGCCAACCACTATCCGGAGGGCGAGGAAACGCTCAACGGTGTCGTCGTTCGGCGCTTTCCGGTGGACGGGCCTCGGGACACGGAGCGGTTCGCGCGGCTCACGGCGCGCCTCTTCGGAGACGAAGCGCGCGTCGTGCCGGGAAAGGTGGACGTGGCCAGGGCCCGCGAGGCTTCCGAGGCGGAGGCTCTCGTGTGGCTCGACGAGCAGGGTCCCCGCTCCCGCAGGCTCGTCGAGCACTTGCGAGCGAGCGCGGAGCGCTACGACTTCGTCCTGTTCTTCTCCTACCGCTACTGGACGACCTGGCACGGCGTGCGCGCTCTTCCGAGCCGAGCCGTGCTCGTGCCCACGGCAGAAGACGACGGCGCCTACTACCTGCCGATCTACCCGTCGCTCTTCCGCGCCCCCCGGGCGATCGTCTACAACAGCGTCGAAGAGCGCGAGATGATCCGGCGCGTCTCCCACAACGACGAGACGCCGGGCGACGTGGTCGGCGTCGGCTCCGAGCTGCCGGATCACCTCGACGCCGCGGCGTTTCGGCGTTGGAGCGGGATCGACGGGCCGTTCGCCCTCTACGTCGGGCGCGTGGACCTGAACAAGGGCTGCCCGCAGCTGTTCGACTATTTCCTCCGGTACCGAGCGGACACTGGATCGTCCCTCAAGCTGGTCCTGATCGGCCGTAGTCTGCTGGACATCCCGAACGACCCCGGAATCGTGACGCTCGGATTCCGATCCGACGAAGACAAGTGGAACGCTCTCGCCGCGAGTGAGCTGTTCGTCATGCCCTCGCGGCTCGAGAGCCTGTGCATGGCCGTCCTCGAAGCGTTCTGGGCGGAGCGGCCCGTTCTGGCGAACGCCAAGTGCGAGGTGCTTCGCGGCCAGTGCAAGCGCGCGCAAGCCGGGCTCTACTACGCGACCTACGACGAGTTCCGCGAGTCGCTGGCCCTCCTCGAGGGAGACGCCGGCCTGCGCCAGCGCATGGGGAAGAACGGCCGCGCCTACTTCGAGCGGAACTACGCCTGGGAGGTCGTGGAGAGGAAATACCTCGATCTCCTCGGACGGCTGCGGGCCGAAGGCCGCGCGGCGTGACGCGGCACGTCCACCAGCTCCTCGCCGCGCTCTCCTACGGGGACGCCATCGGCAACGAGGCGCTCGCGATCCAGAAGCACCTTCGGGCCGCGGGCTACGCCTCCGACATCTTCGCGGAGAAGGTGCACCCGCGGGTCGCCCACCTCGCCCGCCCCCTGTGGGAGTACAGGGAGGTGTCGTCGCCGGAGACGATCTGCCTCTTCCACTTCTCGATCGGGAGCGCCTCCGGACGGCTCATCTACCACGCCCCGGACCGCCTCGTGTCGATCTACCACAACGTCACGCCCGCGCACTTCTTCCTCGGCTTCCACGCGCACCTCGCGGGTCTCTGCTACCACGGCCGCCGCGAGCTCGAGGCCTTCGCTCCCCGCACCGAGCTCGGGCTCGGCGACAGCGAGTTCAACCGCCGAGAGCTGGAGGCCACGGGTTTCGCGCGGACGGCGGTGCTGCCGATCGTTCTCGACCTCGAGAAGTACGACCGGCCGGGCTCGCGCGTCGTGGAGCGGCTCTACTCCGACGCCCGCA
>JBKPBQ010000082.1:0-11873 GCA_046726955.1 Acidobacteriota bacterium | reverse complement strand
GAAGCCGAACGCGATCCTCGTGCCGCAGCGTGCGGTCTCCGAGCTGCAGGGCATCTACAACGTCGCGGTGGTGGGCGGTGACGACACCGTCGAGATCCGGATGGTCAAGCCTGGGGCGCGGATCGGCACGCTCTGGGTGGTAGACGCCGGGCTCAAGGGCGGCGACCGGATCGTGGTCGAGGGGCTGCAGAAGGTCCGGTCGGGGGTGAAGGTGAAGCCGGAGGTCGTGAAGATCGAGGAGGGCGCTCCGCCGGACGCGTCCGCCGGCGCCGCGGCCGAGACGAAGGGCGCGAAGAGCAGCTAGGCCATGGCGAACTTCTTCATCCGCCGTCCGATCGTCGCCATCGTCATCGCGATCATCACCGTCCTCCTCGGCGTCAACAGCCTGCGCGGGCTCAGCTTCGAGCAGTACCCCTTCCTCGCCCCTCCCACGATCCGCGTCACCGCGACCTATCCCGGCGCCTCCGCGGTGGCGGTCGAGCAGTCCGTGGCCACTCCGATCGAGCAGGAGGTGAACGGCGTCGAGGGCATGATCTACATGAAGTCGTCGAACACCTCCGACGGCCGCATGCAGCTCGACGTCAACTTCCAGGTGGGCACCAACCAGGACATGGCCAACGTGCTCACCCAGAACCGGGTGTCCTCGGCCCAGGCGCGCCTGCCCCAGGAAGTGACCCAGCAGGGGGTCACCGTCAAGAAGCAGAGCCCCAGCATCCTGATGCTGATCTCGCTCTACTCGCCGGAGGGCACCTACGACGCCAACTTCCTGATCAACTACTGCGGCATCAACCTGCGCGACCAGCTCCTGCGCATCCCCGGGATCGCCCAGGTGGACCTCTTCGGCGGCACCGACTACGGCATGCGGATCTGGCTCAGGCCCGACAAGCTCGCGAAGCTCGGCCTCACGCCCGCCGACGTCATGTCCGCGATCAAGGAGCAGAACCTCCAGGCGCCCACCGGCCGGGTCGGGATGCGCCCCTCGCCCAAGGACCAGGAGTTCACCTACACGGTGAGCGCGCCCGGCCGCCTCGTGACCGAGGACGAGTTCGCGAACATCATCATCCGCGAGACGGAGACGGGCGGCCAGATCCGCATCAAGGACGTGGGCCGGGTCGAGCTCGGCTCGCAGGACTACAACTCCTTCGGCCGCCTCGACGGCAAGGGCGCGGGCGCCATGGCCGTCTACCTCCTCCCCGGCGCCAATCAGCTGAAGGCCGCCGAGGCCATCTACGAGACCATGCGGACGGCGAAGACTTTCTTCCCGAGCGACATGGACTATCGCATCGTCTACGACACGACCCCGGCGGTCGAAGCCTCGATCGAGTCCATCTTCCACACCTTCCTCGAGGCGGTCGTGCTCGTCACGCTGGTGGTCTTCATCTTCCTGCAGAACCTGCGGGCCACGATCATCCCGCTGCTCACCGTGCCCGTGTCGCTCGTCGGAACCTTCATCTTCTTCCCGCTGCTCGGCTTCTCGGTGAACACGCTCTCGATGTTCGGTCTCGTGCTCGCGATCGGCATCGTGGTGGACGACGCGATCGTCGTGGTGGAAGCGGTGATGCACCACATCGAGCACGGAATGAGCCCCAAGGACGCCACCGTCCAGGCGATGAAGGAGGTGTCGGCCCCCGTGATCGGCATCGCCCTGATCCTCTCGGCGGTCTTCGTCCCGGTTGCCTTCATCCCCGGCCTGACCGGCCAGATGTACCAGCAGTTCGCGCTCACCATCGCGATCTCGGTGCTGCTCTCGGCGTTCAGCGCGCTGTCGCTGTCGCCCGCGCTGGCGGCGATGCTGCTCAAGCCCGCGAAGCCGGCCACCGGCATCCTGGGCAAGTTCTTCGGCGGCTTCAACAAGGTCTTCGAGCGCGCGACGAACGGCTACATCAAAGGCGCCCAGATGCTGGTGCGCCGCTCGATCCTCACGATCGGTATCGTGGTGCTGGTGGCGGTGGGCGCGGGTCTCTTCGGCGGAGCGCTGCCCGCCGGGTTCATCCCGGAGGAGGACCAGGGCATCTTCGGCGTCAACGTGACCCTGCCGCCGGCGGCGTCGCTCGAGCGCACGAGCGCCGTGCTCGGCCAGGTCGAGGAGATCCTGGGCAAGACCGAGGGCGTCGAGTCCTACCAGACGATCGGCGGCTACGGCGTCGTGACCAGCACCTACCAGCCCAACTTCGGGACGATCTTCGTCCGCTTGAAGCCCTGGCACGACCGCCACGGCGCCGAGATGCACGTGACCGGCTTCATGCGCCGGATCCAGACCCAGGTCGCCCGCATTCCCGACGCGATCATCTTCCCGTTCAACATTCCGACGATCTCCGGCTTCGGCGCCTCCGCGGGCTTCAACTTCCTGATCCAGGACAGAAGCGGCAGCATGAGCGTCGAGCGCCTCGGCGAGCTGAGCCGGCAGTTCTCCGAAGCGGCGCGCAAGCGCCCGGAGATCGGCAACATCTTCACGTCCTTCGACCCGCGCTACCCCCAGGTGAAGGTGGTGCTCGACCGCGAGAAGGCGCGGAAGCTCGGTGTGCCCGTGAACGAGGCCTTCCAGGCGCTGGCCTCGAGCCTGGGCGGCAGCTACGTGAACGACTTCAATCGCTTCGGGCGTCTCTTCCGCGTCTACATCCAGTCCGAGGCCGACTACCGGAGGAAGCCGGAGGACATCGGCGAGATCTGGGTGCGCAGCAAGACCACGAACGAGATGATCCCGCTCGGGACGCTCGTCACGATCACCGCGCAGGGGGGGACGGAGCTGACCAACCGCTTCAACCTCCTGCGCTCGGTCGAGTTCAACGGCGTGCCGGGGCGCGGGTACGCTTCGGGTCAGGCGCTCGCCGCCCTCGAGGCGGTCTTCAGGGAGACGATGCCCCCGGAGATGGGCTTCACCTACTCCTCGCTGTCCTACCAGGAGAAGATCGCCCCGCCCGCCACGCCCACGCTGATCGCGGCCATCGTGTTCGTCTTCCTGCTGCTCGCCGCGATGTACGAGAGCTGGCGGCTGCCTTGGGCGGTCCTCCTCGGCTCGCCCCTCGTCGCCCTCGGCGCGTTCTTCGGAGTCTGGCTCGCGGGCTACGACAACAACGTCTACGTCCAGATCGGCAACATCATGCTCATCGGCCTCGCCGCCAAGAACGCGATCCTCATCGTGGAGTTCGCCAAGGCCAAGCACGAGCAGGACGGGATGGGCATCGAGGAGGCCGCGCTCGAGTCGGCCCGGCTGCGCTTCCGCCCCATCCTCATGACCGCCTTCGCCTTCATCCTCGGCGTCGTCCCCCTGATGCGGGCGAGCGGGGCGGGGGCGGGCGCGCAGAACGTGATGGGCACCGCGGTCTTCTTCGGCATGCTCGTGGCCACCGCCCTCGGGGTGTTCCTGATCCCGGGCAACTTTGCGTTCGTCGAGCTGTTAGGCCGCAAGAAGCACGCCGCCGCCCCCGTCTCCCCACCCCAGCCCGCGCCCTCCCACGGAGGCGCGCACTGATGGCTCGGCGCCTGGCGGCCCTTTCCCTGGCTCTCATCTCCTCGGCGGCGTGCGCCCTCGGCCCGAACTACAAGCGCCCCGAGGTCCCCGTGCCCCCCACGTGGCGCGACCTCCCGACCGCGGAGGCGGAGAGCCTGGCCAACGCGCCCTGGTGGGAGGTCTTCCAGGACCCCACGCTTCAGGAGCTGGTGAGGATCGCGCTCCAGGAGAACAAGGACCTGAAGATCGCGGTGGAGCGCGTGGAGGAGGCGCGGGCGCGTTACGGGTTCACGAAGGCCGACCTCTGGCCGCAGGTGGACCTGAATGCCGTGGCCGGACGCCTGCGCTTCAATGCGGGCAGCCTCGTCCACACGCCCGAAGGAGAGGGAAAGGCGGGCCCCACCGAGACCTCCATCTTCGCCGTCACCGGCGACCTCTCCTGGGAGCTCGACTTCTTCGGTCGGATTCGGCGGGCCACGGAGGCCCAGCGCGCGCTCTTCCTCGGCACCCAGGAAGCCCGCCGATCGGCCGTGCTCACGCTCGTGTCCGACGTGGCCAGCGCCTACCTGGAGCTCCGTGACCTCGACCTCCAGCTCGAGATCGCGCGGCGCACCATCGGCACGCGCGTCGAGTCCCTGCAGCTCGCCAAGGACCGCTTCGAGGGCGGCTTGACTCCCGAAGTGGACATGCGCCAGGCGGAGGCCGAGCTGCACCGCGTGGAGGCGATCATCTTCGACCTGGAGCGCCTCATCGCCGCCAAGGAGAACGAGCTGGGCGTGCTCCTCGGACGCAACCCGGGGCCGGTCCTCCGGGGCGTCTCCGTGTCGGAGCAGAAGATGCCGGAAGCGGTCCCCGCGGGCCTGCCCGCTGCGCTCCTCGAGCGGCGTCCCGACATCCGCGAGGCCGAGCAGCAGCTCGCCGCGGCCACCGCCAACATCGGCCAGGCCAAGGCGCTCCTCTTCCCGCGCATCGCCCTCACCGGCGCCTTCGGCTTCACGAGCACCGACATCGACACGCTGTTCGAGGGGCCGAGCAAGTCCTGGAACATCATCGGCAACCTGCTGCAGCCCATCTTCAACGCCGGCAAGAACAAGCGGCGGGTGGAGATCACGGAGTCGCAGCAGCGCCAGACCCTCTACGCCTACGAGCGGACGATCCTCCAGGCCTTCCGCGAGACCGACGACGCTCTCACCGCCTACCGCAAGACGGGGGAGCAGCGCCTGGCCCAGGGCAGCCGGGTCCTCGCCGAGCGGAAGGTCCTCGAGCTGGCGGAGCTGCGGTACAAGGGCGGCGTCGCGGCCTACCTCGAGGTCCTGGACGCCCAGCGGTCGCTCTTCGGGTCGGAGATGGACGAGGCCCAGGCGATCGGGGCCCACCTCACGTCGCTCGTACGGCTCTACAAGGCGCTGGGCGGCGGCTGGCCGCCCGCGCCGGAGGCAGCTGCGGGCACGGCGACAACCACCAGCGGGGGGTCTTCCCGGTAGCGAGATCGATACCTCGACCCGATTCGGTTGCGGTTTCATATTCGGGTCGCGCGAAGCGCGGAACCTCACTGGTCCCGAGAACAGTTCGCGGCGTGCGGTCAGTTGTCGCCGTGGAAGCGCTTCCGGGGCGGAGGCGGAGGCTGGTCGCGCGCCCAATCCGGCAGCGTGTCGGGCTCGAGCCAGCGCTGCAGGAGCAGCTCGCGGTACCGCTCGAGCATCTTCTTGCCGTCCTCCGATTGCCCGAGCAGCCGCGTGAGCAGCGACGTCCGCTCGGCGGTGGCGAGGGCGATCAAGTGCTTGCACTTCTCGTAGCCCTCGACGAAGGACGGCGCCGTGAAGCGGACGGTGCGGTCCCCGGCGAGGTCGACCGATTTGTCGGAGCGGACGCGCGAGGCCTGGGCGGCGTTCTGGAAGCCGATCTCGAAGACGAAGGGCGGTTGCATGTAGTACGGCCGCAACCGGCCGGCGAGGAGCTTCTCCATGCCGCGGCGCGCCGCCGCCTCGATGCGCCGCTGCACCTCGTCCTGGGGCAGGGGCTCGGCCTTCGCGCGGGAGACCGCCTTCTTGACGGTGGCGTACTCGACGTCCGGCAGCGCGGTCTTCAGCTGATCGCCGAGCACGTCGTCGCCCGAGGTCATGATCACGGGCACGCCGAAGCGGGCCGCGGAGAGCGCGATGATCTGGGTCTCCGTGAGGTCGACGCCGTTCACCCGGAACGACGGCTCGAGCGTCCAGGTGTGGGCGAGGAACCCCTGCTCTCCCGCCCGGGCGTGCATGCCGATGCAGGCGATGCCGTCGAGCGAGGCGTCGAGACCGGTCGAGTACGGGTCGAAGTCGAAGTCGCGGAAGTCGAAGCTCGCCCGCGGGTCCATCTGGTCCAGGAGGACGTCCGGCTCGTTGGCGTTGCCCGATCCGTGGCCGTCCTGGACCCAGATCGCCCCCGCGCCTCCCGCCTTCAGCCCGCGTACGGCTGCGTTGACGTCGGCGGTCAGGTACTTCCGGCCTTCGGGATAGGCGGGGTTCTGCGAGTCGGTGAGGGCCTCGCGGTCGATCCCGGAGACGCCTTCCATGTCGTAGATGACGAGGATGCGCGGCGGCGAGGCCGCGCGGGCGGGAAGGGGCGAGAGCGCGAGGCAGATACCAAGTCCGGCCGCGGGCAGCTTCATCAGGCCTCCGTTCGTGCGCGGCACATTAATAAGGATGGGAAGGGAGCGTCAAGAAGCCGGCGGCGGACCGTACTCGAGGGCCAGCCAGTTCGAGAACCGGCGCTCGGCAACGGGCGGCCCCAGGAGCGCCTCGATCACGTCGGGGCGGAACCGCTCGGGCTCGCAGGTGATGAGCAGGATCGACCGCCGCTGCGCGCGGGCGACGTCCCGCGCCGCGACGAGGTAGTCCGGCTCCCGCGCGAACTTGCGCGCGAAGAGCACGATCTCGTCAGGGTCTCCGAAGAGGTGGGCGATGTAGTACGTCCCCCACGACGCGTGGAGCTGGACCGTCGACTTGTCGAGCCCTTCCGAGCGGATCCAGGCGAGGAGCTCGTCCTTCGCGCGATTGCTGTGAGGGTCCGTCGTGGGCGCGCGAGGAAGGAGCGATGCCCAGAAGAGCGTCATCAGCGCGCCCACCGCCGTCAAGCCCGTCCTTCTCGCCATTCTGGCCAGGCTGGCCCCGAGCGCGAGGAAGACGAAGGCCATCGTGAATGCGAGGTGGTGGCTCGCCAGGGCCCTTCCGCTCAGAACCGTCATCCCGAACGTCACGGCCGCCGCGCCCGTCCACACGGCGACGTCGTGGCGGCGCTCGCCGACGAGGCCCGACACGAGGATCGCGGCCGCGATGAGGAGCGGCAGCGCGTCGACGACGCTCTCCGGAAAGAACACCGATCGCGGGGCGAGCGAAGACCCGTTGCGAACGTACGCGAAGAGGCCGGTCGCCACCGTCCCGATCGACTGGGGCTCCAGGGAGAAGCGGCCGACGGACAGGACCTCGTAGTAGGGGAGGCCTTGCGAGTCGCGCGAGAGCAGCAGAACGGCACTGGGGGCTAGAAAGCACGCCAGGAAGGCAACGGAGGCGAGACCGAAGATCCGCCGTGGCCGCCTCGAGTACTGCAGGACACCATAGGCGACCACCGCGGGAAGCAGCCACACGAAAACCAGCTTCACCCAGAGCCCCAGGAAGCACAGGAAGCCCGCGAGCGCGGCGTCCCGGATCGGCGAGTCTCCAGAGGTCGCGCCTCTCTTCAGCAGGCTGAGCGCGGCGAAGAGGAGCACGAGCTGGAGGCCCACCGGTCCCGTGTCCACCAGGAACGACCCCACGAAGAGCGGAAAGACGAACGCGGCCAGCGCCGCGCGCGGCCACGACGTGCCCACGACCCGGGCCCCGAGGAGGATGGCGGCGAGGAGGAAGAGAGCCCCCTGCACGCGCACCGCGACCGGGTCGTCGAGGACCTTCCAGAGCGGATAGAAGGGCAGGACGGGCAGGCTGCCGATGTAGAGGTACGACCGCAAGGGAAGCGTCACGGGCAGGAACGGCGGCCGGAGGCCGTACTGGCCGCAGCCCTCGCGGAAGACGTGGAACTGCCGACTCAGGGGATGACTGGCGCACCCGAGGGCGTGGTACCCCACGAGCTCGTCCATGTCGAACGGAACGAGGCGCGGCGAGAGCGTGGCGGCGGCGACGAGGACGGCGGCGAAGAGGGCGAGGACGGCGCGGCGGCGGACGGCTTGGGTCAGGTCAGCTTGCCCTTGGCGATCGCGGCCTGCACGGTGTGCAGGGTCTTCTCCATCAGCGATCGCAGCTCCTCGTCCTGCTCGAGGTGGGTGAGCCCCTTGGCGAGGATGTCGCCGTAACCCACCTTCTTGCGCCAGCGCACGGCCCCCTGGTCGTAGACGCGGACCTCGAACGCGGCCTGGCCCTCCCCGAGGTCCTCCACCTGGATGTGGTAGTCCTTGCCTTCGTACGGGAAGATCCGGTTCACCCCGACTATCACCGACGGACCTCGCTCGTCCGCGCCGCGGAGACGCGGCGCAGCCAGCGCTCGAAGAACCAGTTGCCGAAGCGGTACTCGTTCTTCTCGGGGGTGAGGTAGCCGAGACGGGTGAGGCCGTAGAGCAGGGGATCGACGGCCTCCTCGCTGCGTCCCGCCACCTGGGCGAGCTCGCGCCGTCCTCGCGTGCCCTCCCGGGCCACGTCCTCCAGGATCGCCTGCTCGACGGGGTCGAGCGTCTGGAAGTCCACGGCGAAGAAGTTCGCGACCATCTCGTCCGCCGCCACCTGGTCGAGCGTCGCCCCGAGGTCCTTGCTCTCGAAGAGCCGGCTCGCGATGAGCTGGACCAGGAAGGGGTGGTTCGCGGTGCGCTCCATCATCAAGTCCACGTCCGCGGCGGAGAAGTTGCCGCGGGCGAGGAGGGCCCGGCACTCGTCGGGGGCGAGCGGCGTCAGGTAGACGGGCGGGATGAAGCCCTGGAGGAAGGGCGAGGTCGCGTAGTCGGTGCGGTCGTTCAGCCGCGCGAGCTGCCGGGTCGAGGTGAGGACCGCCCGCACGTCCGCGCCCTTGTGGAGGACGCGGCGCAGGCGGGGGAGGATGGCGGGCTCGTTGCGGGCGACGCTCAGGAGCTCCTCCGCCTCGTCCACGAGGAGGAGGAGCCGCCAGCCGCTGCGCACCGTGCGGCGCACGAGCGTCGTGAGCATGTCGATCACCGACAGGTCCTCGAGGTCCTCGACCGACATGTCGGTGGCCCGCCGGAACGGCTCGCTGTCCTCGACGCTCCCCAGGAACGTCTCGGCGAGCCCGCGGCCGTCGCCGCTGCCCTGGAGGTCCCAGTAGAGCGCGACGTAGGGGGTGTCCCGGCTCTGCTGCACGCGCAGCTCGAGCTCTTTCAGGAGCGAGGTCTTGCCGAGCCGGCGCGCGCCGAGGATCCACAGCGAGTGCCGCTGGCCCTCCAGGACCTCCCGCAGGATCGCGGAGCGTCCGAAGAAGTTGTCGCCGCGAACCCAGCTCCCGGCAATGAAGGGATTGCGCATGCTTCGCCCTGGCGAAGGAGCTTTAGTCTCTCACAGCTCAGGCGGAGGCGTGTACGCCCGTGGGCTCCCGCTCCGCCTCCGCGGAGACCTCCTGGGACGCCGTGGCGCGCGCCGCCTCCACGTCGGAGACGCGGATGGTGGTGCGGCCCTCCTCCAGCATGTGGTTCACGGCGTGGATGCACAGCTTCTGGACGAGATAGGGCTTCTGCCCGCTCAGCTCGAGGATCTTCTCGACCGCCTCCGGCTCGTAGCGGAAGACGCCGCCCACCGGCGTGCGGATGAGCGCCTCCGCCTCCTCCCGGGTGAACGCGGTGATCTCGATCTCGTCGAAGAAGTTGTACCAGGGGCTGACTTCGCTCTTCCAGCTCCGCTTGATCCCCACCCCGCTCATCACCGCCACCAGGTTCTCGGAGAAGGTCTTCATGAAGATTCCGCGCAGCCGCTGGTTGACGCGCTCCGAGTACTCGTTGAGCACGTCCACCTCGTCGATGAGGAGCGCGAGCTTCACCTTCTTGTCCGTCCGGGTCTTGAGCTCCTCGAGCACGCGCTGCAGGTCGTGGCTGAAGTCGCGGCCGTCGTACTCCTCGAGGTCGGGGGTGTAGCGGAGGGCGGAGCGAGTCTCGGGGAGGAGGAAGAGCGAGTCCACGATGTCGCCCATGAGGGCGTGGAAGAAGCCGTGCTCGGGCACGCCCTGCAGGTCCACGAACACGGGGAAGAAGCGGTAGTCGGAGAGCTCGTCCGCGAGAAGGACCTTCTTCAGGTGGTAGAGGAAGGTCGTCTTCCCGATGCGCCGCTCGCCGGTGATCATCAGGCTGTTGTGGTGGAGCACGTTCAGGATGCGCGCGGTGAGCTTCTCGCGGCCGAAGAACATCTGGTCCTCGAGCACCGGGGCTCCCGCGATGTAGGGGTTGAACCGGCGCCGCCGGGCGCGCTGGCGACGGGCGCGCTGCAGGCCGAAGCCGGCCCCGATCATCCCCAAAGCACCCGCGAAGGCCGCGGGCAGGAAGAGCTTGCTCTCGTAGAACCGCAGCCGCCGCGTGATCTCGAACGTCTGCGTGCGGGAGAGCCCGGCGCCGTCGAAGGCGGTGACCACGAGCTCGTTCCGCCCGGGCTCCAGCGGGAACTCGCGCTGGAAGTTGAGGAGGCGCAAGGAGGCGCCGGCGTCCAGCGAGGGCAGGGGCCGCTGCTCGGCGATGAGCTTGCCCCCGAGGTGGAACTCCACCCGGTCGACGCCGCGGTCGTCCGTAGCCACGCCGGCCACGGAAGCCGTGCGGGACGGCGTCTCCATCACGGTGCGATCCCCGTCCAGGTCCTGGCCGCGGGGGGCGAAGAAGCTGAGGCCCGGGCCCTCGTTGGGGAACCAGCGGGCGAAGAGCGCCTCTCCCGTGCGGCGCTCGGCCACCGACAGCCGCTCCTTGGCCCGCGCCTGGCCGGCGTCGAGCCGCAGGACTCCCTCGAAGGCGACCTGCGCCTCCGGGAACTGTCCTTCCTGGAGCAGCCGCTCGCCCCGCGCCATCAGCCGGTCGATCTGGGCCTGGATCTCCTTCTGCTTCCGCATCCCCTCCACGATCTGCCGGGCCTTCTCGAGCAGCTCGCGGGCCTGGTGGTTCTGGGGGTCGGCGGCGGCGTCCGTCAGCGGAGCGAGCGCCGGCTCGTACTGCCCGGCCTCGAAGAGCCCCTTGCCCGCGCGGAAGCTCTCGGCGCGGCTCTGCCGGGTGGTGGCGGAGAGGATGCGCTCCTGGGCGGCGCGCTTACCCTCGAGGGCCCGCGCGTTCTGCGCGTCGAGCTTGAGGACGTCGTCGAATCCGACGACCGCCTCCGTGGCCCTTCCCTCGTCGAGCAGGCGCCCCGCCTCCGCCAGACGCTGCTCGATCCTCTGCGCGCGCGAGGACGAGAGCTGCAGCTCCTCCTGGGTGACACGGATCTTGTCCCGCGCCTCCGTGACCTGGCGGAGGATCTCGGGGTCGAGGCCCTTGGCCGCGACCTCCGCCTGGGCGAGCTTGGTGAGCGCCTCGTCGTAGCTCTTCTTGCGCGCGAGATCCGCCGCCTCCCGCAGGAGACGCTGCGCGTCGTCACGCAGCCCCCGGGTCACCCGCGCCTGCTCCTGGCTCTGCGCGTCCGCGCGCAACCGCAAGAACTCCTTGTACTCGGACGACTTCTTGATGGGCCCTCGGTCCTCCTCCGTCTTGAAGTCGAGGAGCGCTTGCCCGTAGTCCTCTTCCTTCAAGCGGCACCGCCCGCGCTGGTAGTAGGGCAGGTAGTCGATGAACTGCAGGCCGTAGGTCTGCTCGTTCAGGCCGGAGGCCGGCTTCATCCGGATCGCCTCGTCGAGCTCCCTGATGGCGTCGGCGCAGCGGCCGGCGGGGATGAGCCGGTCGCGGGCGGCGAGGTAGTAGTCGTACCACTCGCGCGCGGCCCGGGCGGGCGGAGGGAGGAGGACGGAGAAGAGGAGCAAGGCGCAGGTCCCGCCGATCGGGACGTCGCGCGATCGACGGGGCACGTGCACGCTCCTGGAGCCCGGCTATTTCTCGTACATGGCGGCGATCAGGGCTCCCCGCGCGGTGGCGGTGAGGGGGTCCCTCGCCATGCGGATCTCGGAGACCTCGACGGGCAGCGGACGCGATCGCAACGTCTTCTCGAAGAGCTCGCGGAAGCCCCGGGGCTTCGCGGTGCCGCCGGAGAGCACGATGGGCAGCGCCCTCTCCGTCTTCGGCAGCTTCTCCGCGTGGGAGAGCGCCTTCCGCAGCGCCTCCACCAGCGACTCCACGAGGTCCTCGTAGTATATCGCGAGGGCCTTCTCGAACTTGTCCTTCGAGGCGCGCGAGAGGTCGAGGCCCTCTTCCTTGAGCACCTTCACCCGGGTCGACGGCTCGTTCACCACCTGCCCCACCGAGCGGTCGATGTAGTCCCCGCCCTTGGCG
>JBKPBQ010000081.1:0-11115 GCA_046726955.1 Acidobacteriota bacterium | reverse complement strand
GTGTGGGGCTGGCCTTCCTGGGCGATGACCGCGCCGCTCCGTACCTGGCCGAGGGGACGCTGATCCGTGTCCTCGAGGACTGGTGCCCGCCTTTTCCTGGCTTCTTCCTCTATTACCCGAGCCGCCGCCAGCAGCCCGCCGCGCTGACCGCGCTCATCGAGACGCTCCGCCTGCAGGTCCACGAGCGGCCGCCGCGCGGGAGCGCGCCGTCACGCGGAAACAAGACACGGACAAGACACGAAGTGCCACTCGCCCGAGGGTCGCTTCGCTAGCTTGTTGCCGGGGTTGACGGAGCTGGAGTATCAGGTTGCGGAGGAGCGTGCCTTCCCTCGACGACGCGGCGATGTGAACACGCCGAGCGCGACGCGCGCGACCTGCTCGAGAGCCTTGCGGTCGGAGCGGAGCCTCGCCATTGTCCGCATCCCCTGGATGGTGACGACGAAGAAGCGCGCGAGCGCCGCCGGATCCTCCCTGGCCGGCAGCTCTTTGCCCACCTGAGCTCGCCGGAGCGCAGAGTTGAAGATGGCTTCGACTCGGGCCTGGTTGTCCCGCAGAAGGTCATTGACGACCGCGTCTTTGGGATCGCGCTGGAGGTTCGCGCTGAGCAGGAGGCAGCCGCGCTCGTGCTGCTCCCGGGTCTCCGCGGCCAGGCCGTAGAGGAGTCTGGCAAACCCCGCCTTGACCGAGGGCGTGCTTTCGAGCATCCGCTGCATGGCACCGTTGGTGCGGTCCCGATAGAACGCGAGCGCCTTCAGATACAGGGCGCGCTTGTCTCCGAAGGTGTCATAGAGGCTCTGCCGGGCGATTCCCATCTCCCGCATCAGGGCTTCGATCGATGTGTTCTCGTAGCCGAGACGCCAGAAGAGGTTCATGGCCTTGAGCAGGGCGCGATCGGGGTCGAATTCCTTTGGCCGGGCCATGATCCAGATTCAGTAGTCTACAATCCGTCGGGCTTGACACGGCCAATTCCGGACTCTATAGTCCAGAATCCGCTAGGCGTGGGAAGTCCCTTCTGGAGGGGAAATGAAGATCAGGTGCGGTCTGGACATGACGGTGTTTCTCTTCTCCGCTCTCCTTGGAGCCGCGTCTCCCGCGGTGGGGCAGCCCAAGCCGGACGTCGGCGCCATCGAGTCACGCCTCGCGGACGTCGAAGGCGTGAGGTTCCACTACCTCAGCGCCGGGAGGGGCCCCGTCGTGATCCTTCTGCACGGGTACACGCAGACGGCGCGGATGTGGCGCCCGCTGATTCCACGCCTCGCCGACAAGTTCACCGTCGTCGCCCCGGACCTGCCCGGCATCGGCGATTCGAGCATCCCCAGGGACGGCTTCGACATGAAGACCGCCGCTGTCCGCGTCCATGCGCTCGCGAAGTCGCTCGGCGTCACGAAGGCCCGAGTCGTGGGGCACGACATCGGCCTGATGGTCGCCTACGCCTATGCAGCTCTGTTCCCGGCCGAGGTCGAGAAGCTCGTGGTCATGGATGCGTTTCTTCCGGGGGTTCCCGGATGGGAGCTCGCCTACGACAACCCGAACATGTGGCACTTCCGCTTCAATGGCCCGACGCCGGAGGCCCTGGTCCAGGGCCGCGAGGCGACCTACTTCGCGTATTTCTGGAACGACCTGGCGGCCGACAAGATGCACTCGCTTCCGGCGGCGGACCGCGAGGCCTATGTGGCCGCCTATTCCCGACCTGGCCGGATGCACGCGGGCTGGGCCTACTTCGCCGCGTGGCCCGATACCGCAAAGACCTTCGCCGAGCTGGCCCGGGCGCAGCTGACCATGCCCGTCCTGTCGATCGCAGGCGAAAAGGCCAGCGCGGCCATCCTGGGTCCGCAAATGAAGCGCGTCGCGACCAACGTGACCGTGATCGAGCTGAAGGGGAGCGGGCACTGGCTGATGGAGGAGCGTCCCAAGGAAACCATGGATGCCTTGGTCGACTTTCTCTGAGGCGGCAGCCTTTGGAGCGACAGGTCTGGTCGCGACCGAATCGGAAGGAGGAGCATCATGAGGACTCTGTGTCTGGCAATTGCTGCGCTCTCGTTCGCCGCGGGCGCGAGTGCGCCGGCCCTTCCGCAGATCCGCGTGACGCCGACCGAGGTGATGAGCGGCGACAAGGGTGACAGCCAGGTCGGGAGCTCGAAGCTGCCGGGAGTGCACACCACGACCCTGGCAGGCGATCCGACAACGGCCGGCTTCTACTCCATCCTCCTGTTCGTGCCCGCTCACACCACTATTCAGGCCCATTCCCATCGAGACGATCGCATGGCCACGGTGGTGTCCGGAAGGTGGCAGTTCGGGTATGGCACCCGTTTCGACGTGGGTGCATTGAAAGCCCTCCCGCCGGGCAGCGTCTATTCAGAGCCCGGAGGCGTCGACCACTTTGCCCGCACGACGGACGAGCCGGTGGTCGTCCACCTCTGTGGGTTCGGTCCCACGGACACGCGCTACTTCGAGTCCGCGAATGATCCGGAGCTGAAGCGCAAGTCTCCGCGCTGACCGCGGAGACGGCAGATCAAGCCGGTGCCGGTTCCGCGGCAAAGTGACACAAACGTGACACAAAGGCAGTCCCGAGGCGTCCAGGCCGCCTTGCCTCGTCCTTAAGTGATTGCTGGATTTGGTGGAGCTGACGGGGATCGAACCCGTGACCTCGTGAATGCCATTCACGCGCGCTCCCAGCTGCGCCACAGCCCCACCGAGGAATTCCAAAGTTAGCAGACGGGGACGGGTGGGGTCAACTCCGGAGCAGCCGAGACCCGCCTGGCTCCAGGGTTGGCCGACACCGCGGCGACTGTTACCTTCGCACCCATCCCGGACGGTGTTGCTTGAGAAACTACTTGAAGTCCGTTAGGCGGGCGGCCGGTCAGCGAGGGCTTTCGACCTCGAGGAGCGCCGTCGTGGTCGTGAAGTGATCCCGGAACGCGGCGACGTCCTCCGCGTGCTCGCCCACGAGGGCCACCGTCATTCCCGCGGAGCGGAGGAGCCGCACCTGGCGGCCGCGCGCCTCGGTCCCGAGCTCGTAGCCGCGGAACCGCGCGGGACCCGCGATCACGAACAACGAGAGGTGGCGGTCGTCGTTGGCGTAGTAGACGTGCGCGGCCAGGCGGTCCACGAGCGGGCAGTACCGCGCGCCCACGAGCAGGAGGTCGCGGCGCCCGTCGGGAAGAGGCGGGACGGCCGTGCCCTGCTCCTCGAACCAGCGGGCCACCTCTACGGGATCGCTGCTCCAGATCCGCGCGGGCAAGTGCGTCTGGCCGAAGCAGTGGTCGTGGTCGCGCGCGAGCTCCCAGGCCACGAACGGGGCAGAGCCGCGTCCCCAAAGGACGAACCCGAGGAAGGCCGCGGCCACCGGCAGGAGCCAGGGCCGGGGCGATCGCACGCTCTGCAGACGCCGGCGCACGGCCTCGAGCAGCTCCGGCCGGGGCTCGGGCGAGGGCAGGGCGGCGCGCAGGCGAGGCCCGAGCTGCCCCTCGAACTCCGCCTGGTCGCGGCAGGAGGGACAAGACGCGAGGTGCTCCTCGACGCGGGACCGCTCCTCGGGACCGAGGACGCCGTCCACGTACCCCGTGACGAGCTCGGGCGCGCACGTCACGACCGGCTCTCCCCGAGGGCGCGCCGCAGGAGCGCGCGCCCCCGCGAGATGCGCGACATCACGGTGCCCTGCGGAACGTCGAGCGCCGTCGCGATCTCGGCGTAGCTCAGCTCCTCGACGTCGCGCAGCAGGACGGCTTCGCGGAAGACCTCGGGCACGCGCAAAAGAGCGCGCTCGACCGCCTCTCCGCCCCACACGAGCCCCTCCTGCGGCGGCGGCACCGCGGGTCCGTCGACGGCGAGCTCCTCGGTCTGCACCCGGCGCCCCGCGCGGCGGAAGGCGTCGGTGCGCACGCGGTGGAGGATCGTGTAGAGCCAGGCGCGGATGTTCGATCCCCGCCGGAAGCGCTCGAAGCCGCGGAAGGCGCGCAGCAGCGTCTCCTGGACGAGGTCTTCGGCGTCGGCGGCGTTGCCGGTCATGCGGTAGGCGGTCCCGTAGAGGCGTCTGAGGTGTGGCCGCGCTTCCGCCTCGAATGCCTCTCGGTCCACACTGTCGGGGCGGTCTCTCTCCGAGTAAACGCCCCGCCTCTTCTTTCTATTCCCGCGGGCGATCGAAACGAAGCGAGCCCCGATTCTGACACGGCCGGTCCGCGCCCGTCGCGTTGCGCCGGCGTTTCGTTGACGGCCGGCGGCGCTCGGGCGAGAATGCCCGCGTCCCCACGGTTCAAGATGAAGTACCTCACCACCCTCGAGGTGGCCCACGAGCTCAAGGTGAGCAAGCAGACGCTGCTCAACTGGCTGTACGCGGGGAAGGTGCCGGAGCCGCCGCGCAACCGCATGGGCTATCGGCTCTGGAGCCCGTCGCGGGTCAGCCTCGTGCGGAAGATGATCGGCGACGGCCGGCTGCACCGCCGCACCATCGTCCACAAGGAAGCCTCCAACCGTCCGGAGGTGGTGGCCGAGCTCGCGCGCGAGGTCAGCCAGTTCCTGCGCGACGGGGACATCGAGCTGCAGTCGTTCCTGCGCGAGCTGCACCGCGCGGTGCCCGTCACGCGGCGACGGCGGCCTCTGCCCGCGCGGGGCCGGGCGCGCCGCCGGCGCTGACGCTCACTCCCAGGGGATGTCGGGCATGAAGAGCCGCGCCACGGGCTCGCCGCCCTCGAGGTGCGACTCGCAGATCTCGCCGAGGTCCGAGGTCTTCACGCCGCCGTACCACACGTTCTCCGGGTAGACGGCCACGGTGATCCCGCGGCTGCAGTGCTTGAGGCAGCTCGTGCGGTTGACGATGACGCGGTCGCCGAGGCCCCGCCCCTTGACCATCGCCTTGAGCTCGTCGAAGAGCGCCTCCGAGCCCTTCTCGGCGCAGGATCCCTTGGGATTGCCGGGCGGGCGCACGTTCGTGCAGACGAGGAGGTGTCGCTGGGGCTTGGGCATGGGCTCGTGGACCAGTATAACGCGCGTGCTATCCTCCTCCCTGCGAAGGAGGCCCCCGTGAACCCTGTCCGACGAGTCGCCGCGCTGTCGATTCTCGCCCTCGCCGCGCTGCCCCTGGCCGCCGAAGACCTGACGATCGTCTCCAAGACCACCCACAACCAGGATCCGCCCCAGGTCTCCACGAGCTACATCTCGAGCGACAAGGTCCGCATGGCCCAGGCCGACGGCAACGAGCTCATCGCGGAGCCCGCCGCCGGCAAGTTCACGCTGATCGACAACAAGAAGAAGGAGTACTACGTCGTGACCAAGCAGGAGATGGAAGCGGCGAGCGCGGCGATGGCCGCCAAGATGAAGGAGATGGAACCGCAGATGAAGAAGGCGCAGGAGCAGATGAAGAGCCTGCCGCCGGAGATGCAGCAGAAGATGGCGGGGATGATGGGAGGGATGACGGCCGCGGTCACCGTCACGAAGGGCCCGGGAACCCGCACCATCGCCGGCTACAAGTGCGACAACTGGACGATCGCGATCGGGCAGCTCTCGAAGACCGAGCAGTGCCTCACCACGGACGTGATGTATCCCCCGGAGCTCTGGGAGGCGTATCGCGACTTCGCCGCGAGCTGGAAGACCTCGATGGCTTCGATGGGCCCGATGGCGCAGAGCATCAAGGACATGCAGGAGAAGACGAAGGACATGAAGGGCCTGCCGCTCGCGAGCGTGACCACGGTGAACGTCATGGGGAGGACGAGCACCGACTCGCAGGAAGTCACCGAGATCAAGAAGGGCCCCGTCCCCGCCTCCGCCTGGCAGATCCCCACCGGCTACAAGCAGGTCGACTCGCCGATGGCGAGGATGGCCAAGCAGGCGAAGTAGGAGTCCTGGAGCCGCTCGTCTCCACCAGCTGGCTCGCCGCGCACCTCGGCGACCCCGGCGTGCGGGCCGCCGACGTGCGGTGGTATCTCGACCCGTCGCGGCGCGGGCGCGACGCCTACGACGCGGGCCACATCGAGGGCGCCGTCTTCTTCGACATGGATCGCGACCTCGCCGCTCCCGGCGGCGGCCGCGGCCGGCCGGTGGGCCGCCATCCCTGGCCGTCCGAGGAGCAGGTGAGCCGCGTGATGGGGGAGAAGGGCATCGGCCCCGGGACGAAGGTCGTAGCGTATGACGACCAGTCGGGGGCGATGGCGGCGCGGCTCTGGTACGTGCTGCGCGCTCACGGACACGAGGACGTCGCCGTCCTCGACGGCGGCCTCTCCCGCTGGCTGGCCGAGGGCCGGCCGCTCACCACCGAGGTGCCGTCGGTAGCACCCGCCCGCTTCGAGGCGCGGCTGCGTCCGGGAGCCGTCGTGGGCAACGACGAGATGGCGCGGACACACGGCGAGCACCTCGTCCTCGACGCGCGCGCGGCCGAGCGCTACCGCGGAGAGACCGAGCCCATCGACCCCCGGGCGGGCCACGTTCCCGGCGCGCGCAGCGCCCCCTACACGCAGAACCTCGCCGCCGACGGAACCTTCCGATCGCCCGCCGAGCTGCGCCAGCGTTACGCGGCTCTCGGTGCCGACCGCGAGGAGCCGATCGTCTACTGCGGCTCCGGCGTCACCGCCTGCCACGACCTGCTGGCCCTCGACGTGGCAGGGCTTCGCGGCCGTCTCTACGGCGGCTCGTGGAGCGCGTGGAGCAGCGATCCCGCCCTCCCAGTGGCCACGGGCGACGAAAGCAGCTAGAACCGGTAGTCGAGCCCGAGCCGCACGATACGCGGCCGCACGATCTCGCGCGGCCGGTCGAATCCCGGGAGCTCGACGTCGCGCGCCACCTGCAGCGTCGTCGCGTTGTTCGTCAGGTTGAAGACGTCCACGGCGCCCGTGAGCGTCCCTCGTCCCACCCGGAAGCCCCGGGCCACGCGCAGGTCGACGAGCCAGAGCGCGGGCAGGCGATAGGCGTCGAGTGTCGACGAGACGAGCACGTCCTTCCCGCCGCCCGTCACGTCGCCCGTGCTCGCGACCTGGATGTACGGGATGGGATAGCCGTCGCGCGCCGTGGCCAGGAGCGCCGCCTCGAGTCCCCAACGAAGGCGGCCGCGGAGCGCCGCGCCGGCCATCCAGCGCGCGCTCGCGAAGAGGTCGCTCCGTCCGAGCCCGCTCGCCCGTACGGCCGCGATTCCCCGATCCTGGAGCGGCTCCGTGTCGAGCGAGGTCGGGTCCTGCACGGCGTGCTCCGGGTCCGTGAACCGCTCGCGCCAGTCGAGCCCTCCCGCCCACACCCGCCAGTCGAAGCGGCTCCCCACGCGGCCGGCCGCTGCGAGGTCGAGGAAGAAAGACTCCTCCGCGTAGCCGTCGCGGTTGTCGAGGATCCGGCCGTTGCCGGGAACGACCTTCGACGGCGTCGCGGGCGCGTAGTAGACGGTCACGTACGGCTGTCCGAACAGCTCGCCCGTGACCGCTCCCGTCGCCCGGTAGTCCGCTCGCGTGAGGCCGAGGAGCGGCCGCCAGAGGCTGCGCACCTGCCGCCGGAATCCTCCCGAGACCTCGACGCGCAGCGTGTGCGCGCGCGACCACTGCGCGCGAACGGCAGCCTCGTGCGTGCGCGGCGCGACGAGGCCCGGATCGATCTGGTTGGGGCTGACCGGAGAGTCGGGCCGGTCGGGGTCGATTCCCGACGAGCCGAGCCGGCCGCGCGTCGTGTCGAGCTCGCCCCGCTCGACCGTGCCGTCGTGGTTCGCGTCGATCCAGTAGTACGTGAGCGAGGCGAGCGAACCCAAAGGGTTGTCGAACACGACGTCGCTCGCGCCCAGGGGTCCGCCGTACGCCGCATAGCGCAGCCCGAACAGGAGCGAGCCGCTGCGGTTCGCCTGCCACGTCGCGCTCACGCGGGGCAGGAAGTCGAGCCAGCGCACTCGGGTGCTTTCGCCGCCGAAGGTCAGCGCGGGGAGGAGGTCCGGGAACTCCGGGTTGGCGGGCACCGCGGACGACTCGTTGTGGCCGGACAGGCGGTCGAGCCGCGCTCCGAGCGTGACCGACACCCGGCTCCAGCGCGCAGTGTCCTGGCCCCAGAGCTCGAGCTCGTCCTGCACGGAGCGTGCGGACAGCCCGCGGTAGATGAGCGCGAAGCCCGTGAGGTGGAACGCGCGGAAGAAGACGCCGCCGCGCTCGAGCCCCTGCGTGGAGTTGCCGGGCCAGGACTGGTCGGTGGAGACGGGGGACCGGCGATAGCCGCTGCCCGCCGCTACCTCGTGCGCGGCACCCAGCCAGGAATACCGCGTGGATCCTTCGAAGCTCGCCTGGAAGCGATCGCGGTCGGTCTCGACGGCGAGATACGACCGCTGGTCGACGCCCCGGATGTCCTCGAACGCGCTCGGCCCGGAGCCGCCGCCCGGCGTGAGCCGGAATCCCGAGTCCATGTAGCCGATCCGGGAGAGGACCGACCAGCGCCCGAGGTCGCGCGCGTCATCGACCGAGGCGACGAACGTGGGGCCGGTCTGCTTCCACCGCGCCTCGGGGGCGGCCTGGAGCGTCGGGTCACGGTCCTCCTGGACCTTCTCCGCGCGCAGCAGGAGGAGCGACAGCGCGCCGCGGCCCAGCCGCACGCGTCCTCGCCCGGTGAAGGAGGTCGTTCTGAGCTCCTCCTCGTGCTCCGTGAAGCTCTCCTGCCGGAGGGCGTTTCGATGGAAGGCGCCGAACACGAAGACGCGGCCTCCGTCGAGTGGAGCGCCCGCCGAGGCGCCGAGCTCCAGCACCTCGTCGGTGACGCTCCGCGGAAAGCTCCGGCCGGCGAGCTCCTCCGGCAGGTTGTCCGACTGGAGCGCCGACGGCGCGAGGCGAAGGTGCGCGGCGCCGGACAGGCGGTCCGTGGGAGCGCGAAGGTCGAGCGACACCTGCACGCCCGGAGTGCGCACGCGCGCGTCCGCGGTGCCCGTGCGCGCCACGACGCCCTCGAGCCCGTCCATGTCCGGGTAGACCGACGTGAAGCCGGTCGCCGCGGGATCGGTCACGTCGAAGCCGTCGATCGTCCAGGTGGCGCCCTGACCTGCGTCGCCGTGCGAGACGAGCAGCGACTGCTGCGCGGTCTCGGAGCCGCCCACGTCGACGCGGTCCGTCACGACGCCGGGGACGTCGCGAAGGACGGACCAGGGATCGGTGGACCGCGGGAGAGAGGCGAGATCGCGAGCCGCCCACACCGTCGTTCCGTCGCGATCGGTCGGCGGCGTCCCTGCGAGTCGCTCGGTGGGGAGCGCGCAGTCCACGTCCACGTGCGCGTCCTCGGCGGGGGAGAGCGACACCGCATGCTCGCAGGGCGTGCCGGGATTCCCATCCGAAGGGACGACGACGAGCCGATAGGTCCCCGGCCGGAGGTGGAAGAAGACGGCGACGCCGCGCACATCCGTGATCGTCTCGCGGAGGAGGCCCGGTCCTTCCAGGCTCACGCGGCGATCCCCGGCGATTGCCGGGCCCGCGTGGACGCGGGCTTCGAGGGTGGAGAGCGTCTCCTGAGCGGCGGCCGCGGATCCGAGAAGGACCAGGCCCGCGACGAGCGCGAGCGCGGGCCGCCGGGTAAGGCCCGGCCTCAAGCCTTGCGGAGGATGTAGAGCGGACGCCGTCGGCCGCTCTCCTCGGCGGGGGCGAAGTCGGCAGCCGCGTAGCCGTGCGACAGGTAGTGGCGCAGCGCGGTACGGACCCGGGTGTGCCAGCCCTCGGCCACGCGGGGCGCGGCCCGGCACAGCACGTCCCACTCGGGAGGGATCTCGAGCAGGATCTCGCCCGCCTCGAGGTCGAGCCGCGGCTCCGACGACACCGGCCAGCCCGCCTGCCACTTCACGTCGTTCACGCGGGGAAGCGCCGGAGGAGCGACGACGCGCGGCGGCTCCGGCTTGCTCGCGCGCTCGCGCACGCGCTGCGCGCTCAGGTCCCAGCGCACGAGAAGGCGGTCGGTGGGCAGGCCGTGGTGCAGCGTCGAGGTCGTGATCCCGTAGAAATCCGGCAGGAACTCGTTGGCCACGGCGCCCAGCCGCCGGAGGTTCAGGTTCGCGTTGCGGGCCTGCATGGGATCGTAGGTCCACGTGATGAGCTGGATGCCTCGGCGCAGCGCTTCCTCGCGCTGGGCCCACTTGAGCTTCGCGCCCACGCCGCGGGCCTGCTCGCCGGGCAGGACGGCCGTCATGTCGGAGTGGAGGTGGGGAGTTCCTCCGCGGAGGGCCGCAAAGGCGTAGGCGAAGCCGACGATGCGTCCCTCCGGGGTTTCCGCGAGCTGTAGCATCCCTCCCGCGTGGGTGGTGGCGATGAGCTGGATGGCGGAAGTGACCTCGATGTCCTCCAGGTGCCAGACCGCTTTCTGAAGGGCAACGCAGGCGTCGAAGTCGGAACGGCGCGCCGCGTGGCGGATGCGGACGTCGCTCATGGGCGGGCAGTCTACCACGCGGTCACCGTAGCCACCGGCGCCCGACTCCGTTAGAATCCGCTCTCCCTGCTCATGAACGACCGCCCGTCGGCCGACGATCGAGGGCTCGAGCGCGGCCTGGGGGTCATGGACGCCGCGCTCGTGACCGTCGGGTCCGTGGTCGGGACCGCCATCTTCATCACGCCCGCGGACGTCGTCCGCGTGCTCCCGCACCCCGGGCTCATGCTGCTGGCCTGGCTGCTCGGCGGGCTCATCACGCTCGCGGGCACCCTCACGTACGCGGAGCTGGGGGCGCTCTTCCCTCGCGCGGGCGGGCAGTACGAGTTCTTGAAGGAGGCCTACGGGACCTTCTACGGCTTCCTGTTCGGCTGGGTGGCCTTCCTCGTCATCATGAGCGGAGGCATCGCCGCGATCGCCGTAGGCTTCGGCGAGTACCTGGGGGCCTTCCTGCCCTTCTTCTCGACGAGCCACACGATCCTCACTTTGCCGCTCGGAGGCTTCTCGCGCTCCGTGAACGGCGGACAGCTCGCGGCGGCGATCGCGATCGCGTTCCTCACCGTCGTGAACTACGTCGGCCTCCGCGCGGGGGCGGGGCTGCAGAACGCGGTGACGGTGGCCAAGCTGGGCTCGCTCCTGGGGCTCGCCGTCCTGGGGATCCTGGTCAAGGCGCCTGCCTCGCCCGCGTTCTTCGCCTCCTTGCCCGCGGAAGGGGGGCTGCTCGCGAGCTTCGGCATTTCCATGATCGCCATCTTCTGGGCCTACGAC
>JBKPBQ010000080.1:0-18897 GCA_046726955.1 Acidobacteriota bacterium | reverse complement strand
CTTCCCGCCTCCTTCAGGAGTTCGTCGAGAAGACGGGCACCCCCGTGGCCTCGACGCTCCTCGGGCTCGGCGGCTTCCCGGCCAGCCACCCGCTGTCCCTCGGGATGATGGGGATGCACGGCGAGGCCTTCGTGAACACCGCGATCCAGAAGGCGGACTTGCTCCTCGCCTTCGGGATGCGCTTCGACGACCGGGTCACCGGCAACCTCAAGACCTATGCCCCCCATGCCAAGAAGATCCACGTGGAGATCGACGCCTCCGAGGTGGGGAAGAACGTCGCGGTCGACGTCCACCTTCTCGCCGACCTCCGGGCGACGCTCGAAGCGCTCCTTCCCCTCGTGGGCGCGAACAAGCACGAGGAGTGGATCCGGCAGATCGCCGAGGGACGAGCGGAGACGCGCTCCCGCGACATCGTCCATCAGCCGGACACGGGCCGGCTCCTCGCCCCCCACGTGATCCACGATCTCTGGAAGGCGACGGGCGGCAACGCGGTCATCGTCACCGACGTGGGCCAGCACCAGATGTGGGAGGCGCAGTACTACCCGCACGAGCACCCACGCACGCTCATCACGTCCGGCGGCCTGGGCACGATGGGCTTCGCGCTCCCCGCGGCGATCGGGGCCAAGATGGCGCGGCCGGACGCCGAGGTCTGGGTGGTGGCGGGGGACGGCGGCTTCCAGATGACGCAGTGTGAGCTCGCGACGCTCCAGCAGGAGAAGCTCGACATCAAGATCGCGGTCGTGAACAACGGCTTCCTGGGCATGGTCCGCCAGTGGCAGGAGTTCTTCTACGAGCGGCGCTACGCGGCGACGCCGATGCTCTCGCCGGACTTCGTCACGCTGGCCGCCGCCTACGGCATCCCCGGCCGCCGCGTCTCCCAGCGCGGCGATGTCATCTCGACGGTGGAGGAGGCGCGGGCGAGCGGCGGGCCGATGCTCATCGACTTCCGCGTGGAGCAGGAGGACAGCGTCTTCCCGATGGTCCCCGCGGGGGCCGACCTCCACAACATGATCCGCCGGCCGGCGGAGAACGGCGTCGAGGTGAGCCGATGAAGCACACGATCGTGGCCCGCGTGCAGGACCACCCGGGCGTGCTCAACCGGGTGGCCAGCCTCTTCCGCCGCCGCGCCTTCAACATCGACAGCCTCACGGTCGGGGGCAGCGAGACCCCCGACTACTCGCGGATGACGCTCGTCGTGGACACCGCGCGCATCCCCGCCCGTCTCGTGGAGGCCAACCTCCGGAAGCTCGTGCCCGTCGCCGAGGTCACGGACGTGACGCACATGCCGACGGTGGACCGCGACCTCGCGCTCATCCGCGTGCGGTGCGCGCCCGCGGAGCGGGCCGAGCTGTCGAGCCTCGTCGACATCTTCCGGGGGCGGGTGGTGGACGTGGCCCAGGACACGGTGATCGTCGAGATCACCGGCGACCTCGAGAAGGTGAACGGCCTCGTGGAGCTGCTGCGCCCGCGCGGGATCCTCGAGATGGTGCGCACGGGCAAGGTCGCGATGATCCGCGGCGCGGCCCAGAACGGCAACGGCAACAAGGAACAGGCCAGGACGGCCTGAGCTCGGAGGAAAGATGGCACGCATCTACTACGACAGCGACGCGAACCTCGACGAACTCGAGGGCCGCCGGGTGGCCATCGTCGGCTACGGCAGCCAGGGCCACGCCCACGCCTTGAACCTGCGCGACAGCGGGGTGCAGGTGGAAGTGGGCCTGCCCGCCTCCAGCCGCTCGCGGGCCCGGGCCCAGGCGGAAGGTCTGACCGTCCGCGAGGTGGCCGACGCCGCGGAGCGCGCCGACATCGTGATGATCCTGACGCCGGACACGGGGCAGGCGAAGCTCTTCAAGGAAGAGATCGCCCCCCACCTGAAGAAGGGCAACACGCTCATGTTCGCCCACGGCTTCAACATCCGCTTCGGGACGATCCAGGCCCCCGAGGGCGTCGACGTCTCGATGATCGCGCCCAAGGCGCCGGGCCACCGGGTGCGCGAGGTGTTCAAGGAAGGGCAGGGGACGCCCGCGCTCCTCGCCGTCCACGCCGACGCGACGGGGCGCGCCAAGGCCACGGCCCTCGCGTACGCGAAGGGCCTCGGCTGCACGCGCGCGGGGGTCATCGAGACGACCTTCGCCGAGGAGACCGAGACCGACCTCTTCGGCGAGCAGGCGGTCTTGTGCGGCGGCGTCTCCGCCCTCGTGAAAGCGGGCTTCCAGACGCTCGTGGACGCCGGCTACCAGCCCGCGATCGCCTACTTCGAGTGCCTGCACGAGCTCAAGCTCATCGTCGACCTCATGTACCGGGGTGGCCTCGGCTACATGCGCCACTCCATCTCGGACACCGCCGAGCACGGCGACTACACCGGCGGCCCCCGTCTCGTGACGGAGGAGACGCGGAAGGAGATGAAGAAGATGCTCGAGGAGATCCGGTCCGGCGCCTACGCCAAGAAGTGGATCGCGGAGAACGAGGCGGGCCGTCCCTGGTTCAACCAGCAGAGAAAGCAGGAGCGCGACCTCGTCCTCGAGAAGGTGGGCGCGGATCTTCGCGCCATGATGCCGTTCCTCGACGCCGTGGTCGTCACGCCGGAAGGGGAAGTGCGCAAGGCGGCCGAGAAGCCGGTAGAGGCCGTACGATGAGCGCCCCAATTACCATCTTCGACACCACCCTCCGCGACGGCGAGCAGTCCCCCGGCTTCTCCATGAACACGGCGGAGAAGCTCCGTCTCGGGCGACAGCTCGAGAAGCTCGGCGTCGACATCCTCGAGGCCGGCTTCCCGATCGCGTCGGCCGGCGAGGTGGACTCCGTCCGGGCCGTGGCCGAGGAGATCCGCTCCGTCAAGGTCGCCGCGCTCTGCCGGGCCAAGGAGGCGGACATCAAAGCCGCTGGCAATGCGCTCCGGCCCGCGGCTCGTCCCGTCATCCACTGCTTCCTCGCCACCTCGGCCATCCACCTCAAGTACAAGCTCAAGATCACGCCGGACGAGGCGCTCAAGCAGGCGGTGGACGGGATCCGTCTCGCCCGCACGTTCGTCAAGGAGGTCGAGTTCTCCGCGGAGGACGCGTCGCGCACGGACTACGCGTACCTGCTCGAGCTCCTCACCGCCGTCTACGAGGCGGGCGCGACGACGCTCAACGTCCCGGACACGGTCGGCTACTGCCTGCCCCAGGACTACGCGGAGATGGTGCGCAAGCTCGTCCGCGACATCCCGGGCGCGATCCTCTCGGTGCACTGCCACAACGACCTCGGTCTGGCCGTAGCCAACTCGGTCGCCGCCTGCCAGGCGGGAGCGCGGCAGGTCGAGTGCACGATCAACGGCATCGGCGAGCGGGCGGGCAACGCCTCTCTCGAGGAGTTCGTGATGGCGGTGAAGGTCCGGGGCGAGGACCTCGGCTTCACGACCGGTGTGAGGAGCGAGCTCCTCAACCCCACGAGCGCGATGCTCGCCAACATCACCGGGGTCTGGCCGCAGCCGAACAAGGCGATCGTGGGCCGGAACGCCTTCGCCCACGAGGCGGGCATCCACCAGCACGGCATCCTCGCCAACCCGCTCACGTACGAGATCATGACCCCGGCGAGCGTGGGCGTGAAGGAGACGCTGCTCGTGCTCGGCAAGCACTCGGGCAAGCACGCGGTCGAGTCGCGGCTGCGGAGCATCGGCCTCCGCCTGGAGGGCGAGGAGCTCGAGCGGATGACCGCGCGCGTGAAGGACCTCGCGGACAAGCAGAAGTTCGTCTACGACGACGACCTCCTGGCCCTGGCCGAGCGCGCGCCCAACCGGCGGGCCCAGCTCGTGCGCTACCAGGTCCTGGCCGGCAACCACATCATGCCCACGGCCACCGTCGAGGTGGAGGTGGAGGGCCAGAAGCGCTCGGCCTCCGCGGTGGGCAAGGGCCCCCTCGACGCCGCCTTGAAGGCGGCCGACCAGGCGATCGGCCTCGAGCTGCAGCTCCTCGAGATGCACACGCGCGCGGTGAGCGCGGGCAAGGACGCGATGGCCGAGGTCATCGTGCGCGTGCGCCACGACGGGCACGAGGGCACGGGCCAGGCCGCGAGCACCGACACGATCGAGGCGACGTTGCGCGCGTATCTCTCCGCCGTGGCGGCGGCGAGGGATGCCCGGGCCGCAGCATGAAACCGAGAGGCGCGGGGCCGGTCGCGGAGTCAGCGACCCCCTCCCCCTACGTGGGGAGGGTGGGGTGGGGGGTCGATGAATGAACGCATGACCCAACGGCGTACCCTCCTCGACAAGATCTGGGACGCGCACATCGTGTCCCCGGCTTCCGAGGACGCGCCTGCGGTGATGTACGTGGACCTCCACCTCATCCACGAGGTCACGTCGCCGCAGGCGTTTTCGCTTCTGCGCGAGCGCGGGCTCCCCGTCCGCCGCCCGGATCGGACGCTCGCGACCATGGACCACGCGATTCCGACGGCGCCCGGTCCCGTGGCCGGGCGCCTCGCGCCGCAGGGCGAGGCGGCGGGGCAGATACGCGAGCTCGAGAAGAACTGCCGAGACTTCGAGATTGCCTTGTATGCCGTGGGCAGCGACCGGCAGGGCATCGTGCACGTCATCGGGCCCGAGCTGGGCGCGACGCATCCGGGAATGACGATCGTCTGCGGGGACAGCCACACGAGCACGCACGGGGCGTTCGGGGCGCTCGCCTTCGGCATCGGCACGAGCGAGGTCGGCCACGTGCTCGCCACGCAGAGCCTGCTGCTGACCAAGCCGAAGTCGTTCGCGCTCGAGGTCGAGGGCCGGCTGCCCGAGGGAGTGACGGCGAAGGACCTGATCCTCGGGCTCATCGCTCGCTACGGCACGAGCGCCGCCACCGGCCACGCGCTCGAGTACCGCGGCAGCGCCATCCGCGCGCTGTCGATGGAAGAGCGGATGACCGTCTGCAACATGTCGATCGAGGCGGGAGCGCGGGCGGGGATGGTGGCGCCGGACGAGACGACGTTCGAGTACCTGCGCGGAAGGCCGTTCGCGCCGCAAGGGCCGGCGTGGGAGCAGGCCGTCGAATCCTGGAAGAAGCTGCCGAGCGAAGCGGACGCGACGTTCGATCGCGTGGAGCGGTTCGATGCGGCCAAGCTCGAGCCCATGATCACGTACGGCACGAACCCGGGCATGGGCGTGCCCATCCAGGGCGTCGTCCCCGATCCGGCGGGCGACGCGAGCCACGCGAAGGCGCTCGCCTACATGGGGCTGCAGCCTGGACAGCCGCTCCTCGGTCGGCCCATCGATGTCGTCTTCATCGGGAGCTGCACGAACTCGCGGCTCTCCGACCTGCGACAGGCCGCCCGCATCTTCAAGGGACGGAAGGTGGCGGCGGGAGTGAAGGCCCTCGTCGTTCCCGGCTCTCAGCAGGTCAAGAGACAGGCGGAGGCGGAAGGCCTCGACCGCGTCTTCAAGGACGCGGGAGCGGAGTGGCGCGAGTCCGGCTGCTCGATGTGCCTGGCCATGAACGACGACCGCCTCGCTCCCGGCCAGTACGCGGTGAGCACGAGCACCCGCAACTTCGAGGGCCGTCAAGGTCCCGGAGGGCGGACGTTCCTCGGCAGTCCTTTGACCGCGGCCGCGGCCGCCGTCACGGGGCGGATCGCCGACGCGCGGGAGTTCGTCTGATGGCCGAACCCCTCAAGTCCGTCCGCTCGCGCACCGTCGTGCTCCCCGCCGAGAACGTGGACACCGACCAGATCATCCCGGCCCGGTACCTGCTCGGCACGGGCCGCGACGGATACGGCAAGGGCCTGTTCGCGAACTGGCGGTTCGACGAGCAGGGAAACGCGCGGCCCGATTTCGTGCTGAATCGTCCGGAGAGCGCCGGTGCCGAGATCCTCGTGGCCGGCCGCAATTTCGGCTGCGGCTCGTCGCGCGAGCACGCCGTGTGGGCGTTGCGGGACTACGGTTTCAAGGCCGTGGTGAGCACGGCCTTCGCGGACATCTTCCGGGGCAATGCCCTGAAGAACGGACTCGTCCCTGTCGTCGTCGATGCCACCACCCACCAGAGCCTCCTCGCGCATCCGGGCCAGGAGGTGACGATCGATATCGACGCCCGTACTCTCGCTGCGTCCGGGAGTGCGAGCGTCGCGTTCCCCATCGAACCGTTCGCCAGGTACTGCCTGATGAACGGGGTCGACGAGCTCGCATTCCTCATCTCGCGGGGGCCCGAGATCGCCGCGTTCGAGGCGAAGAATGGTCCCGTCCCCTGGAGGTTGTCGTCATGAAGCCCAAGGTTGCGGTTCTCCCCGGCGACGGGGTCGGCCCCGAGGTCACGGCGGCCGCCCTGAGCGTCCTGCAGGCGGTGTTCCCGGTCGAGGTTCGAGAGGGCCTGGTGGGAGGCGCCGCGATCGACAAGGAGGGAGATCCGCTGCCCAAGGCCACGCTGGAGCTGTGCGCCGGCTCGCACGCCGTCTTCCTGGGCGCCGTGGGCGGACCGAAGTGGGACGCCCAGGCTGCGCGCCCGGAAGACGGGCTCCTCCGTCTGCGCCGAGGCCTCGGCCTCTACGCCAACCTGCGACCCGCGCGCTTCCTCGGCCTGCCCACGCCACTGAAGGACGGCCTCGCCCGCCACGCCGACATCATGGTCGTGCGCGAGCTGGCGGGCGGCGTCTACTTCGGCGAGCCGCGGAGCCTCTCCCCGGACGTCGCCATCAACACCTGGCGGCAGACCGCGGACGAGGTGCGCGCGGTCGCACACGTCGGCTTCAAGCTCGCCCGCCGCCGGCGCGGCCTCGTGACGTCGGTGGACAAGGCGAACGTGCTCGAGGCCTCGCGGCTCTGGCGCCGTGTGGTCGCGGAAGTGGCGCGCGAGTACCCGGAGGTGGCCCTCGAGAACCGCTACGTGGACGCCGCCGCCTTCGAGCTGCTGCGCGCGCCGCAGCACTTCGACGTCGTCCTCACCGAGAACCTCTTCGGCGACATCCTGAGCGACGAGGTGGCGGCGGTTGCCGGCTCCATCGGCCTCCTGCCCTCCGCGTCGCTCGGGCCCGGACCCGGGCTCTACGAGCCCGTCCACGGCGCCGCTCCCGACATCGCGGGCCGGGGGATCGCGAACCCCACGGGCGCGCTCCTCACGGTCGCGCTCATGCTCGAGCACGCGTTCGGCCAGCCCACGCTGGCGCGGGTGGTGGAGCGGTCCGTGCTGGCCGCGCTCCGCGACGTGCGCACGCCCGACGTCGGAGGGAACGCCACCACGGCGCAGTTCACGGCCGCGGTGCACCGGCACCTGTCGTGGACGCGCTGGTCGGACGAGGAAGAGGAAGCGCCGCGCGTGGCGGAGTGGGGGGTGTGATGTCCGCCTTGACAGCCTCCCTCTTCGTCGCAATAATCGCGGGCGTGACACAGGCAGCCTTGATCGCGGTCGTGAGCGCGGCGAGGCGGCGTGTGTCCGTGGGCCCCATGGCGATGCGAATTCACATCCGCCGGGGCCCTGCCCGCGCCCGCTAGTCAGTAGACAGCGACGCGCACCTCACGGGCCCTCGGCGGAAGCCGAGGGCCTTTTGCTTTTTTGGGGAGGTCGAGATGACTTTCGTGACCGGTCTCCGGTGCCGGGCCTGTGGAAAGACGCGGGGCAAGGACCCCGTCGCCGCCTGCGAGGAGTGCTGGGCGGGCCTGGAGCCGATGTACGACATGGACCGCGTGAGCGAGACCTTCACGCGCGAGTCGATCGCCGCGCGTCCGCGCGACCTCTGGCGCTACCGGGAGCTGCTGCCGATCGACGGCGAGCCCACGGTCGGACGCGGAACCGGCTTCACGCCGCTCATCCGCGCGCCGCGGTTGGGCTACGTCCTCGGCATCGGCGACCTCTGGATCAAGTACGACGCGGCCTGCCATCCCACGCTGTCCTTCAAGGACCGGCTCGTCGCGGTGGCGTTGACGAAGGCCAAGGAGTTCGGGATGCAGACGGTGGGCTGCGCCTCCACGGGCAACCTCGCCAACGCGGTGGCGGCGGGCGCCGCCGCGGCCGGGCTCGACGCGGTCATCCTCGTACCCCAGGACCTCGAGAACGCCAAGATCTCGGGCACTGCGGTCTTCGGTCCCACGCTCGTGGGCGTCCGCGGCAACTACGACCGGGTAAACCGGCTGTGCGCGCAGATCGCGGACCGTCGCGGCTGGGGCTTCGTGAACGTGAACCTGCGCACGTACTACGGCGAAGGGTCGAAGACCGTCGGGTTCGAGATCGCGGAGCAGCTCGGCTGGAAGCTGCCGGGGCACGTCGTCTGCCCGATGGCGGGCGGGAGCCTCGTCACGAAGGTGCCGAAGGCCTTTTCGGAGCTGGTCGGCCTCGGCATGGTCGAGGACGTGCCGTACGCGATCCACGGCGCCCAACCCGAGGGCTGCAATCCCATCGTCAGCGCCTTCAAGCAGGGTCTGGCCTCGCCGAAGCCGGTCAAGCCTGCGACCATCGTGCGAAGCCTCGCCATCGGAGATCCGGCGGATGGTCCCGCTGCGGTCGAGATCATCCGCAGGAGTGGCGGTCGCGCCGAGGATCCGAGCGACGCCGAAGTGCTCGAAGGCATCCGCCTCCTGGCCGAGACGGAGGGTCTCTTCGCGGAGACGGCGGGAGGCACGGTGGTGGCGGCGGCGCGGCGGCTCGCCGCCGCCGGGGCGTTCGCGGACTGGCGCCCCGTCGTCCTCCTGATCACCGGCCACGGCCTCAAGACCGTCGAGGCGCTGTCGTCGGCTCCGGAGTTCGACACGGTCATCGACGGCAAGCTGGAAGAGTTCGAGGCCTTCTGGGCAGCGCGGGACGACGCGGCGTAGGCCGCGCCGGACCTACGCGGTCACGCGGAGCGACGCCGCTTCTGCCTGGCCATCTTCGCACCCTGCTTGCCCAGGGCGGTCCTGGTCTTCTTCGGAAGGTGCGCGATCGTCCGCTTCCTCTTTGCCGTTGCCGCCGCCTTCTTGATGTTGCGCCTCGCCGCCGCTCGCTGCCTGGTCGATGTCATGAGAGCCTCCTGCGATGAAGAAACGTTCTCGTATACGTCCAAGGTACTACTTCATGAAGCCTGACAGCGACCGCCGGACGGGAGAGCCGATTCTCTTCGAGGTCGAGCGCGGCAGCGTTTCCCAGCGAGATGTCGCCGCCCCGGCAATCCGCGCGATCAAGGAGGGGAAGCGCCGGGACACTTTGGGTAGTGCCTTGGAGAAGCGCGCTCGTTGAAACCTCAGAGTTGGCGACGGTGGCTGCTCGTCACCGCCGTTGCCGTTGGTGTCGGCTTGATCGTCGTTACCTGGACTGAGCCCTCCGGTGCCTTCTGGGTGCTCGAGCGTCTGACGCCTCAGCTCGTCTACAGGGTGAAGACCGATGAGCCGCTCGTCGCGCTCACTTTCGACGACGGCCCAGACCCGATCCATACGCCTCAGGTTCTCGCCATCCTCGAGCAGCATCACGCCAGCGCTACCTTCTTCCTGATTGGGGAGCGGGCTCTTCGCCACCCGGAGCTCGTTGCCCGGATCAAGCGGGAAGGCCACGAGGTCGGGAATCACTACTTCATGGACGGCAGCACGCTTCGCCACTCAGAAGCCGAATTCCAGGATTACCTCGAGCGCACCGAGCGGGCTGCCGGCATCGTGGCGCCCAAGCTTTTTCGGCCGCCTGGCGGTGTGGCCTGGCCAGGACAGATCGACCTCGCGAGGTCGCGTGGATACGTCTGCGTGCTGGGTTCGGCCTACCCTCACGATCCAGCTCACCCTCCCGTCGCGTACATACGCTGGCTCACCGAGAAGAATCTGGCTCCCGGCGCAATCGTGATCCTGCACGACGGCATCGTTGATCCCACGCGCGGCATCGCCGCTCTGCCCGACATCCTCGCTGCTGGGGAGAAGAGAGGGCTGAAGTTCGTTTCAGTCAGCGCGTTGATGGCGGCCGCGGAATCCGGGGGCGGTGGACGAGGCTGATCGAGTAGACTCGCTTCCGGATCGGGCATGGCACGCATCGAGCTTACGGACTTCGCCAGCCTCTCGCCTGACGAGCGCGAAGGCCTCGGGCGAATCGTGTCCGAGCACCGGGGTCTGGACGATATCTTCGCGTGGGGCCGACAACAGTCGCCGGCGATCGTCCCCGCGGACGTGATCAAGCAGGACGAGTTCACGCACGACGTTCTCGTGCCTCTGCCGGGCAGCCGGTGGCTGGTCTACGGGACCACCTGACTTGGCGCCGTTCGAGCGGTCTCGGTCTGGGACCATCGACCAACCGCCCGCGAGATCCTCGACAAGCGGCTTGCGTCGGGCTGGAAGCCGACGCCCAGCAGCTTGAAGGACGCGGACGCGGTCGAAGGCTACGCCGCCTGCGTCTTCGAGCCGAACCGCACAGGACGATGACCGGTTATCGAGTGAGCAGCAGCGCTACGATCCTGGCTCGTCCGGCCCGTGTCTACGCGGCGATTGCCGACTACCGCCAACAGCATCCGCACATCGTGCCTCCCGAGTACTTCCCCCGGCTCGAGGTGCTCGAAGGCGGCGTCGGTGCCGGTACGCGCACGCGGGTGGAAATGCGCGTCCTGGGCTCGACGCGGGTATTCGAGCAGGTGGTCAGCGAGCCGGAGCCGGGCCGCGTCCTCATGGAGACGAATATGGATGGCTCGGGCGTGACGACGTTCACGGTCGATGCGGCCGACGGCGCCGAGGCGGCGCACGTGACGATCGCCACGGACCTCGTGGCGCGCCCCGGCGTCCAGGGCTTCGTGGAGCGCTTGTTCATCTCGATGATCCTGCCGCGGATCTACCGCAAGGAGCTCGCACAGCTCTCCGAGTACGTGGCTCGAGACCATTCGAAGGGGTGACTTCCGTCCCCGCTCGACTGCCGGGAGTGCGAGGGCTAGCCTGGACGTGTGGCCATGCCGCAGCTGTCGTTGTTCGGAACGGAAGAGAGCGTCCTCGTCGACGACACTTCGGGGCGCATCGCCTACGTCCCCCGGTTCGTCGCGCCCGCCACGGCCGCGAAATGGTTCGCCGAGCTGCGTGAGGCGGTCCCCTGGGAGGCCAAGCGGCGCTGGATGTACGACCGCGAGGTCGACGTCCCGCGACTGACCGCCCACTTCGGGCTTCCCGCCGAGCCGTCCGCCCCCCGCGCGATACGGGAGGCGGCCGATCGCGTGATCGACGCGACCGGCGTGCCCTTCAATGGCGTGGGCCTGAACCTCTACCGCGACGGGCGGGACAGCGTGGCTCCGCACAACGACCACCTGTACGAGATCGTCGAGGGCTTTCCGATCGTCCTCCTGTCCCTTGGAGCGACGCGCCGGATGAACATCCGCGCCAAGGAGCGAGGGGCGCGAACGATCAACGTCGACCTCGAGGCCGGCAGCCTGCTGACCATGACCTACGAGACGCAGCTCGACTACACCCACGGCGTTCCCAAGACGAAGGCGCCGGTGGGAGAGCGGATCAGCCTCGCCTTCCGCGTCCGGCCGTCCGCGCGGATCAAGGACGGCCGCGGGATCTACAGCTGAACGGTTTCGACGAGAACAGGCGGACTCGCCACGGGGCGAGCCACTTCAAGTGGTTCTTCAGGCGACTCGGTCCATACCGGTCTCGCGAGACCAACGCGACCCCGTAACCCCCACCGTCTGGAGGGTCGCTGAGAAGTGGCCCGCTCTCGGGTAGAGTGTGCGCCATGCACGAGCATGGACGCCGTGACTTCCTCCGATCCGCCGGGTCGTTCGTCCTGCTACCGCTCGTTCGGACCGAGGCCCAGATCGTCCTCCACAACGGCGCCTTCTTCACGATGGACGACGGCCAACCGAAGGCTCGCGCGGTGGCCATCGCCGGCGGACGCTTCCTGGCCGTGGGCAGCGACGACGACGTCCTGAACCTGGCGACCGCGCGCACGAAGAAGGTCGACCTGGGTGGCCGGACGGTCCTGCCGGGCTTCATCGACGCCCACTCGCACCGCGTCGGCCGGATACGCGCACTTGAAGAAGGTCGACTGCGACCTCCGGTCCATCGACGCGATCGTGAAGGCGCTCGCCGCCCGGGCCGCGAAGACGAAGCCCGGCGATTGGGTCCTCGGCTTCAAGTACGACGACACCAAGACCGCGGAAGGCCGGCCCCTGCGCCGCGAGGACCTGGATGCCGTGTCCACGGCCCATCCCGTGCTCGTCGAGCACCGCGGCGGACACACGGCCTACGTGAACTCCAAGGCCTACGCCGCGGCCGGAGTGACGGACGAGACGCCGGACCCGCCGGGAGGACGCTTCGATCACGATGCACGGGGCCGGCTCAGCGGCCGCGCGGCGGAAAAGGCCGTCCAGGCTTTCGAGAAAGTCATTCCCTCGGACCTCACGCGGGACGAGCGCCGCGACGGAGTCCGGCTGATCTCGGAGATGATGAGCCGCACGGGCCTCACGTCCGTCCACGACGCGTTCGGCTCGCCCGACGACCTCACCGCCTACCAGGACGCCCGCGAGCAGGGATGGTTGAACCTGCGCGTGTACTGCTCGATCGGCGCGCCGCACCTCCCGAAGATGCTGGAGGCCGGCGTGCGCACCGGACTCGGGGACGAGTGGGTGCGCGTCGGCTTCCTGAAGGGCGTGTGCGACGGGTCGATCTCCGAGCGCACGGCGCGACTGAGCCAGCCCTACGTGGGCCGGCCGGACGACCGCGGCATCCTCGTGGCCGGCGAGGACGAGCTCTACGAGCGCTTCCGTCCCGCCCACGCAGCGGACTGGCAGATCGGCATCCACTCGAACGGCGACGAGGCGATCGACATCGTGCTCCGCCTCTACGAGCGGCTGCAGCGCGAGCGGCCCCGCCGCGATCCGCGCTTCCGGCTGGAGCACTGCACGGTGGTGAACGACGCGCTCGTCGCGCGCATCAAGGCCCTCGGCGCCATCCCCACGCCCTTCTCGACCTACGTGTACTACCACGGCGAGAAGATGCGCGAGTACGGGTCGGAGCGGCTCGAGCGCATGTTCGCGCTCCGGAGCTTCCTCGACGCGGGCGTGCGAGCGACGCAGGCTTCGGACTATCCGCCGGGCCCCTTCGAGCCGATGATGGCCCTGCAGTCGGAGGTGACGCGCACCGACATGAAGGGCACGTCGTGGGGCCCGAAGCAGCGGATCTCGGTCGAGGAGGCGATCCGCGTGGGCACCCTGCACGGCGCCTACGCGTCCTACGAGGAGAAGCTGAAGGGCTCGATCGAGGCCGGCAAGCTCGCCGACGTCGTCGTCCTCGGCCGCGATCCCTTCACGGCGGATCCGAAGAGCCTCGTGGACATCCCGCTCGAGCGGACGATGGTCGGCGGCAAGTGGGTGTTCGGTGGCTGAAGAGCGCTCGTGACGGGACCGGCGAGCGCCGGCGCCGAGGCCGCCTCGGCCGTCCGAGCCGCGGCCCCGAGCTCCGGCCGCCTGCTGCGTCTCCTCGGGGTGGGCTTCGGCGTGGCGGTGACGATCGGGGGAATGGTCGGAGTCGGGATCCTCCGCACGCCCGGCGCCGTGGCCGCGCATCTCCCGCACGTCGGGCTGATCGCGCTGGCCTGGGCCGCCGGCGGCGCCTACGCGCTCTTCGGGACGCTGTGCGTGATCGAGCTGGGGGCGGCGCTTCCCAGCGCGGGCGGGTGGTACGTCTACGCGCGCCGGGCGTTCGGAGACGCCGTCGGGTTCACGGTGGGCTGGAGCGACTGGCTCGCCCAGACCGCGGCCGTCGCCTACCTGGCGGTCTCGATCGGCGACTTCGGCGCCGCGGCCTGGCCCGCCCTCGGCCCCACGGCCGCGAAAGGGCTGTCGCTGGCCGTGCTCGCGGGCTTCGCGCTCGTCCAGTACCTCGGCCTGCGATCGAGCAGCGTCGCCCAGGAGCTCACGAGCTTCGCGAAGTGCGTCGCCTTCCTCGGGTTCGTGGCCGTGTGCTTCCTCGTCCGCGGAGACTCCTCGGCCGCGAGCGGTCCGAGCCACGCGTCGCTCGTGGTGACGCTCGGCGGGATCGTCGTCGCTCTCCAGGCCGTCGCGATCGCCTGCGACGGCTGGTACACCGCGATCTACTTCACCGAGGAGGACCGGGATCCCGGGCGCAACCTGCCCCGATCCGCCCTGGGCGGCGTAGTGGGGACGATCGCGATCTACGCGCTCGTCAACGCCGGGTTCCTCCACGCGCTCGGTGTCGTCGGCCTCGGCGCGTCGGCCTTTCCCGCAGCGGACGTCGCCCAGGCGGTCTTCGGCGGCCGGGGAGGGGCCTTCGTCAACGCGCTCTCCCTCGTCTCGCTCTTGAGCGTCGTCAACGCCGTGCTCATGCTCGCGACGCGTATCCTCTTCGCGATCGCGCGCGACGGGCTGTTCGTGCGCGTGGCGGCGAGGGTCAGTCCCCACGGGACGCCCGTCCCCGCGATGCTGATCACGGCGACGACGGCCGCCCTCATGGTCGCGACGGGGACGTTCGAGGAGCTCATCGCGATCGCTTCCGTGCTCTTCGTCGGGGTGAACGCCTCGGGCTTCCTGGCGTTGCTGCTGCTCCGCCGACGCGAGCCGGGCCTCCCGCGGCCGTTCCGAGTGCCCGGCTATCCGTGGGTGCCGATCGCCGCGCTCGTGGCCGCTCTCGCCTTCCTGGCGGGCAACGTCGTGGCCGATCCACGCAGCACGGCGCTCACCCTCGGACTCGTCGCCGCGAGCTACCCGATCTACCGGCAGCTCGCCCGGGTGAGGTTCCGAGCGGCCTAGGACGGGGACGCCTCCCCGCTCGTCACCTCGCCCCAGAAACCCTCGAACCGGCAGACCGAGTCGCCCCGGTGAACGCAGAGGGAGTGCGCGGACTTGAGGTTGCTCGCCCCCGCCAGCTCCATCGTGCGCTCCATCCAGCCGCGAATCCTCTCGCAGAACTCGGGGGCGCCGTCCGGGAAGTCGACGAGGTCGACGGCGGCGTGGCCGGACTTGCTCTCCACGATCTCGAGCCGCCCCTGGCTGTAGTAGCGGCTGAAGACGCTCGAGCCGCGGGCGATGACGAACTGCGGCGAGCCCACCTTGAAGAAGATCTTGTAGATGGTCGTGATCGCGTAGTCGGCGGAGGCCCGTCCCATCTGTCGGTAGATGTAGCGCTCGCGGCTGCGGAAGCGCGCCTCCGCCGCCCGCATGAGGCGCAGGAGCAGGGACACCGGGTACCAGGCCGACACGAGGCCGCCGTCTTCGAGGGCGGTGCGGTCGCTCTCGTCGAGCTCGGCCACGACCGAGGCGGCGCCGTCCTCGCCGAAGCGCTCCCGCAGGTACCGGAGCGCAGCCACGATCGCCGTGCCCTTCACCTTCGTCATGTACGACCTAACGCAGGTCCCTGAGGATCTCCCGAGCCGCGTTCGACGCGGGCAGGCCCGTCACTCCGCCTCCCGGGTGCGTCCCCGCCCCGCAGAGGTAGAGGCCCGGCACGGGAGCGCGGTAGCGCCCCCAGCCGAGGAGCGGGCGCGAGAGGAAGAGCTGGTCGAGCGAGGGCTCGCCGTGCCCGGGATGGCCGCCCGTGATCCCGTAGGTGTCCTCGAGGTCGCGGGGCGTCAGGATCTGCGAGCCCACCACGAGGCGCCTCAGGCCGGGCGCGTATTCCTCGAGCGTGGAGAGCACGACCTCGAGCACCTCGTCCTTCCGGGTCTTCCAGTCTCCGCTCTTCAGGCGGTACGGCGTGTACTGCACGTAGACCGACATCACCTGCTTGCCGGCGGGGGCGAGGTCGGGATCGGTGAGCGAGGGGATCGTCACGTCCAGGTAGGGATGGCGGGAGATGCCGCCGTACTTGGCCTCGTCGAACGCGCGCTCGAGGGCGTCGATCTCGGGGCCGACGTGAATCCGTCCCTGGAGGGCCTGGAGGTCGTCACCGGCCGCGGGGAAGGTGGGCAGCGCAGAGAGGGCGAGGCTGACGCGCGAGGCCATGCCTTGCAGCCGGAAGTTCCGGACGCGGCGCAGGTCGTCGGGATCGAGGGCGGCCGGATCGAGGAGGCCGAGGCACGTCCGGTGGAGGTCCGCGCTCGAGGCGACGGCCTTCGCCTCGATCTCCTCGCCGCTCTCGAGGGCGAGGCCGGTGACGCGGCCGTCCTTGAGGACGATGCGCGCGGCGGGGGCCGACGTCCGGATCTCCACGCCGAAGCGCTTGGCGGCGGCGGCGAGGGACTGCGTCAGCGAGCCGAGCCCGCCCTTGACGAGGACGCTCGAGCCCGCGCCGTTGCCGCCGGTGGCCGCGGCCTGCAACAGCAGATGAGCCGTCGTTCCCGCGGACCACGGTCCCGCGAACGCCCCGTGGATCCCGCGTGCCGCGACGACCGCCTGGAGAAGCGGAGTCTCGAACCACTCCTGCGCGAAGTCGGCCACTGCCATCGGGCCCCAGCGCAGCAGGTTCTGCCCGTCCTTGCGGCCGAGCCCGCGGAGGTCCCAGCCGAGGCCGAGGAGCGGGAAGACGTCCCTGACCTGCGGGTCGTCGAGGTCGGGCGGCGTGAGCGTGAGCGTGCGGGCGAGGACGCCCGCCGTGCGCTGCATCGTCGCGTGGAACTCGGGCCAGCGGGCCGCGTCCTTCGCGGAGAACGCGGCCACCGACGCGGCCGACCGCGCGGGGTCGCCGTAAAGGCGGAGGGCGCGGCCATCCGGGAGCGGGGCGAAGAGCCGCGGTTCCGGCTCGATGAAGGCGAGGCCGTTATTGGAGAGCCCGAGCTCGCTCACGAGCGAGGCGCGGAAGGGACCGGCGGTCTGCGCGACGCTCGACGTGCGGAAGCCGGGATGGAACTCCTCGGTCACCGCGGCGCCTCCGAGCGTGTCGCGCCGCTCGACGAGCACGGTCTTGAGGCCGCCCTTTGCGAGCAGGGCAGCGGTGGTGAGGCCGTTCGGCCCCCCGCCGACGACGACGACGTCGGCCTTCACGCGACCTTCCCCCGGTCCCAGTCCTTCAGGACCTCGAGCGCGGCAATCCGCCCCGGGGCGCCCATGATCCCGCCCCCGGGATGGGTGGCCGACCCGCAGAGACAGAGGTTGTCGAGCGGCGTGCGGTAGCGCGCCCACCCCGGCACCGGCCGCAGGAAGAAGAGCTGCTCCAGGCTCAGCTCTCCCTGGAAGATGTTGCCCTCGGTGAGGCCCCATTCCCGCTCGAGGTCGAGCGGGGTCAGGACCTGGCGGTGGAGGATCAGCTTCTTCAGGTTCGGCGCGTGCTCCGAGAGCGTCTCGACCACCGTGTCGCCGAAGGCCTCGCGCTTCTCGTCCCAGGTCCCTTCGCGCAGCTTGTAGGGCGCGTACTGGACGAAGCAGGAAAGGACGTGCTTCCCCGGCGGGGCCACGGAAGGATCCGTGAGCGATGGGATCACGATGTCGACGTACGGCCGGCGCGAGAAGTCGCCGTACTTGGCGTCGTCGTAGGCTCGCTCCATGTACTCGACGCTGGGCGAGATCGAGATCGCCCCGCGCAGGTGGGCGCCCGGTCCGGGCATGCAGGTGAAGTCGGGGAGCCCGTCGAGGGCGAGGTTGACCTTGCCGGAGGAGCCCCGGAACTTGTAGCGGCGCACCTCGGTCAGGAAGTCCTTGTCGAGCGCGCTCGTCTCGCAGAGCTTCAGGAACGTCACGTTGGGATCGACGCTCGAGAGCACGACCTTGGCGTCGATCTCGTCGCCGTTCGGCAGCACGACGCCGGTAGCCCGGCCGTTCCTGGTCTTGATCCGCGCGACGGGCGCCTTCGTGCGGATCTCGACGCCCGCCTCCTTCGCGGCCCCGGCTATGGCGAGGCTGATCGCCCCCGTGCCGCCGCGCGAGAAGCCCCAGGAGCGGAACGCCCCGTCGATCTCGCCCATGTAGTGGTGGAGCAGGACGTAGGCCGTGCCCGGCGAGCGCACGCCCAGGAACGTGCCGATGATCCCGCTCGCGGACATCGTGGCCTTGAGCACGTCCGTCTCGAACCACTGGTCGAGCATGTCGGCCGCGCTCATGGTCATGAGCTGGAGCAGGTTGTGCTGGTTCGTTCGGCTGAGCTTGCGGAAGCGCTGGCCGAGGTCGAGCAGCCGCGCGAAGCCCGGCAAGTCGTACGAGTAGGGATCGGGTGGGACCATCGAGAGGATCGGCTTGACGAACTGCGCCATCTCCACCATCGCCTTGGCGTACTCGTCGTAGGCCTCGGCGTCGGTGGGGGAGTGGCGGTAGATCTCGCGGCGCGTGCGCGCGTGGTCGCTCATCCGCCAGAGGTGGTCGCCGTTCGGCATCGGCGTGAACGTGCCGTCGAGCGGGAGGATCTCTAGACCGTGGCGGGGGAGGTCGAGCTCGCGGATGATCTCGGGCCGGAGCAGCGACACCACGTACGAGCAGACCGAGAAGTGGAAGCCGGGGAAGACCTCCTCGGTCACCGCGGCGCCGCCCAGGACGTGGCGCCGCTCGAGGACGAGGACCTTCTTGCCGGCCCGTGCGAGGTAGGCGGCGCTCACGAGGCCGTTGTGGCCCCCGCCGATCACGATTGCGTCGTAGGAAGCGCTCATGAGAGCCGGCATTCTATCCGCGCTTCCGGCAGATGGAAAACCCGACTTGTTAAGGATGAAAAGCGGGGATGCTAACGACGCAAAACCACCGGCGCCCAACGCGAATTGTGATCCAGATCACAGTGCGGCTGACAAATTTTGCCTACCTCTTATACAAGACGTGTTTACGGCAGGGCCGAAATCCCTCTTCTCGGCGCGATTTCGGTCGCTATAGCGGCCCTCGGATCTCCAAACCCGCGTTCTCGACAGAGTCGCGAACGTCGCCAAATCGGCGGCCGGAGCCGCCGTCCCCGCTCGGGGGGAGTCGTGGGGGCACCTCGCGGGGTTTGATGAGGTGAACCCATGGGTGCCGCAGGCTACCCGTACCCCGGACGCAGGGAAGCGCAGAAGCAGCCCTCCCGGGTCGAGTCGTTCGTTCTCTTCTTCCGGGCGTACATGAACCTTGCGTCGGTGGTGGTGGCCGCGCTTCCGATCCCGGTCACCACCC
>JBKPBQ010000079.1:0-5585 GCA_046726955.1 Acidobacteriota bacterium | reverse complement strand
GCAAGATGCGCCTCGGGACCTTGAATGCCGGCGTCCTCACGGCGGTGGGCATCGGCGAGATCGACAAGTCCTGCTACGCGCTCGGCATCCCTCTCGCCTACGACTCCTACGAGGAGGTCTACTACGTCCTCGACAAGATGCGCCCCAAGCTCGAGGCCGGGCTCGAGGCCAAGGGCTTCGTCGTCCTCAACTGGGCGGACGGGGGCTGGGTCCACTTCTTCACGCAGAAGCCGGTGGCGGTGCCCGACGACCTGAAGCCTCTCAAGCTCTTCTCCTGGGCCGGCGATCCGGAGTCCGTCGAGGTCTGGCGCTCGGCCGGCTTCAATCCCATCCCCCTGCCCTCGACGGAGATCGCCACGGCTCTGCAGACCGGCCTCGTCCAGGCGCTCGGCTCGCCGCCGCAGATCGCCGTCATCTCGCAGTACTTCAACCACGCGAAGAACATGACGGCCCTGCGCTGGCAGCTCCTGCTGGGGGCGACGCTCGTGGCCAAGTCGACGTGGGAGAAGATCCCCGCCGACGTCCGCCCCGCGCTCCTCGACGCCACGCGCGAGGCCGGGGCGCGGCTGCAGGCCGAGATCCGCCAGAGCGAGGAGAAGGACATCGAGGCGATGAAGAAGCGCGGGCTCAACGTCGTGGCGGTGTCGCCGGCGCAGAAGGCGCAGTGGGAGAAGCTCACGGAGTCGATCTACCCGAAGGTGCGGGGCCCCATCGTCCCCGCCGAGGCGTTCGACGAGGCCATGCGATACCGCGACGAGTTCCGCAAGCAGCACCCACCCGCGCGTTGAGCCCCGCGCGTTGACGACCGAGAACGCCGTCTCTCCGGCCTTCGAGCCCCCACCCCCCCTGTCCTTCGTTCGCCGAGTCGAGGCGTTCCTGCTCGTGGCCGCGCTCCTCGCGGCGGCGGCGCTGCCCTTGAGCGACACGCTGGGACGGGCGATCCGGGGCCTCCACGTTCCCGGCGGGGCGGACTGGCTCCAGCAGGTGACGCTCTGGCTCGCGTTCCTCGGCGGGCTCGTGGCGACGAGCGAAGCCAAGCACCTCACTCTCTCCACCGCCGAGCTCTTCGGCGAGGGCCGAGTGCGGCGCTTCGGCGCCGTGCTCGCCGCGGCGCTCTCCTCCGCCACCGCCGCGGTGCTCGCCTACGCTGCGGTGGGCCTCGTCGCCGCCAACCGCGAGGAAGGCAAGGTCCTCACCGGGGGCCTGCCCGTCTGGCTCAGCGAGTGCCTGATGCCGGTGGCGCTCGGACTGATGTCGATCCGCTTTGCCTTCTGGGCGTCGAAGGGATGGGGCGGCCGCCTCCTGGCACTTGCGGCGATCCCCGCGGTCTTCCTGCTGGGACTCGTCGCGCCGGAGTCGCTCGACTCGTGGACGTGGCCCGCGGTCATCGTCATCTTCACCGCGCTCGTCCTGGGGACGCCCGTGTTCGTGGCGATGGGGGCGCTCTCGCTCTTCTTCTTCTTCCGCGACGGGCTGCCCGTCACCGCCGTCTCGGCGGAGGTCTACCGGCTGATCTCGTCGCCCACCCTTCCCGCCATCCCTCTGCTCACGGCCTGCGGCTACGTGCTCGCGGAGAGCGGCGCCTCCATGCGGCTCCTCCGCTTCTTCCGCGCGCTGCTGGGGTGGATGCCGGGAGGGCTCGCCGTCATCGTGACGCTCCTCTGCGCTCTCTTCACGACCTTCACGGGCGGGTCCGGCGTGACCGTGATCGCGGTGGGAGGGCTCGTCTACCCGATGCTGCGCGAGGACGGCTATCCGGACGGCTTCTCGCTGGGGCTCGTCACCGCGGCGGGCAGCCTCGGGTTGCTCTTCCCCCCCAGCCTGCCGGTGATCTTGTACAGCGTCGTCGCGGGGACGCGCGACCAGAACGTGCCCGCGGATTCGCTGTATCTGGCCGGCGTCTTCCCGGGGCTGCTGATGCTGGCGATGGTGGCGGCCTACGCGGTCTACAAGGGCCGGACCTTCGGGATCGCGCGTCATCCATTTGCCGCGCGGGAGGTCTGGTCGTCGCTGTGGGCCGCCAAGTGGGAGCTCGGCCTGCCGGTGTTCGTGATCCTGCTCTTCGGGAGCGGCTGGGCGTCCACGGTGGAGACGGCGGCCGCGGCCTTCCTCTACGCGGTGGTCGTGGAGTGCTTCGTCACGCGCGACCTCCATCCCACGCGCGGGCTGCCCGAGGCGCTCCTCAAGTCCTCCGTGCTGACGGGCTCCGTCCTGATCCTGCTCAGTGCCGCGATGGGGATCACGAGCTACATCGTGGACGCGCAGATCCCGGACGCGCTGGTGGCCTGGGTCAAGGCGCACATTGCCTCGCGCGTCGTCTTCCTGCTCGCCCTGAACGGCCTGCTCATCGTCGTCGGGTGCCTGGTCGACATCTTCTCGGCGATCGTGGTGCTCGCCCCGCTGCTCGTTCCGCTGGCGACGGCCTTCGCGGTGCACCCGGTCCACCTGGGGGTGATCTTCCTGAGCAACCTCGAGCTCGGCTACCTCACGCCCCCGGTGGGGTTGAACCTCTACCTGGCGTCTTCGCGGTTCAGCCGGCCGTTGACGGTCGTGACGCGCACGGCCTTTCCGTTCCTGCTGATCATGGCGGTGGCGGTCCTGCTGATCACCTACGTGCCCGACATGTCGCTGGGAATCCTGAGGGCGCTTGGAAAGTTCGAGTAGGGCTTCGCTACTTTCTTACCCATTCCGGAATGGGTTGCCGAGTGTCAGCCCCGAGCGTTTGTTCCTCGCAAAGATCCGACCTTCGTCGAGGTGATCTTCTTCTGCGTGATCCTCGAAGACTCGACCTATGTCGTGATCTTCCGCCGCTCGGGAGCTTCGAGTAGAGGCTTCGCCTCTCCTATTCAGAAGAGACAGCCGAGCCTTCTCCCTCAAGGAAGCGATCGTTCTTCGACGTGAATCGACCTTCGTTCGGGCGATCCACCCTTGTGCGTGCTCTCTCCAAGATTCGGCCCGTCACTCATGGTCGTGAGCCCGCTTGCGGAGTGGTCGAGGAAGGCTTCGCTACTTTCTTACCCATTCCGGAATAGATTGCCGTCTTCTACGGTTGCCTCCTTCTTCAACGCGAGTCGCTCTCCCTCTGTTCGTGATTCTCCAAGATCCGACTCCTCACTGCTGATCTTCACGCCGAGGCAAGAGCGAGCCGAGGCTTCGCTACCTCCTTACCCATTCCGGCATAGGTCGTCGTCTTCCATCCTGTCTTTCTCCATGCGAAGCGATCCTCCGTTCGCACGGTCACGCGACATGCGTCGGGCGATCCCACCCCTTGCTCGACCTCGAACAAAGTTTTCGCATCCGTTAGGCGCCGGACCTACTGTGTCCGGTGTCGGGTCCATCATTCGTGGCATGGCACTCGAATCACTCTCCGACGACGAAGTCCTCTCCGGCCTCGACGCTATCCTTCGCCAGTCCCGCCGCGTCGAGGCCTCTCTGATCGCCCACCTCGCCGAGGTGGACGCCCGGCGGCTGTACGCCCGCTACGCGTCCCCTTCGATGTTTCTCTACTGTCGAGACGTCCTCCACCTCTCCGAAGGCGAAGGTCAGCTTCGGATCACCGTGGCCAAGGCTGCTCGCGAGCATCCTGTCCTGCTCGAAATGCTCGCGGATGGTCGGCTGCATCTGAGCGGGATCGCCCGACTAGCGCCGATTCTCACGGCCGAGAACCGGGACCGGCTGCTCGCCCGAGCCGTCCACAAGTCCAAGCGGCAGATCGAGGAGATGGTCGCAGAGCTGGCGCCCCGACCGGACGCTCCTTCGGTCATCCGAAAGCTGGCCGAGAGGTCAGCGTCCTCCCCACTCCCGGCACTCACGGACCTCGGCGTCACGAGTCCAGTCCCAGTGAACGCTCCGCTCCGCCTCGACACCACTCCTCCTCCGCCAGCGGTGCACCGTCCCGTCTTCGAGCCGCTTTCGCCTGCGCGCTATCGGATCCAGTTCACCGCCGGACCCGAGCTGCGTGACGACCTCGAGGCCCTGAAGGCGCTCCTGCGGTCGGAAGTCCCGGACGGTGATCTCGCGGTGATCGTCGGAAAGGCGGTTCGGCAGATGCGGCAGCGCATCGAGGCCCGGCGATTCGCGCAGACGAAGTCGCCACGGAAGCAGACGCCTCGGCCGAGCAGCTCCTCACGGTACGTCTCGGCCGAGGTTCGGCGGGTGGTGTACCGTCGCGACGCTGGCCGCTGCCGCTTCGTGGACGCGCAAGGAAGAAGGTGCCCGGAACGATACCGCCTCGAATTTCACCATCGCCATCCCTACGGGCTCGGCGGCGCGACCGACGCCGCCAACATCTGCCTGATGTGCTGGACCCACAACCGCTACCTGGCCGAGCTCGACTACGGGAAGGAGAAGATGGATCGGTATGGCGGGTCGCGCGAGAAGAGCACCGTCGCTACGAAATCGGGCGGATCGTCGAATGCAAGCCGCTGCTCCGAACCGTTGAGCCCAATTCCGGAAGAGGTCCGAGAGAGGTGACCACCTAACAGAAGCCGCAAAGGGACGTCCTTGAGGCGTCGTCAGTGTCAGGCGCAATGAACCCTCGAGCCGCGTTCGCCAGGGCCGTGGGTTGTCCGGGCGCGACTTGCCTGTGGCGACGAGGTCGGTCGAGTCAGCGAAGGCGAGCCGTCCCGGGGAGCGTTTGCGCGCGACGAGGCGATGTCACTCTTCTACCCATTCCGGGAGAGGTGACGCGCGAACCCCATCGGCTGGAGCTGTCCGCCAGGCTCGACGGTCCACGCGCACAAAACCGAGTTACGATCGCCCGCCATGAGAAACCGATGGACCGTCGCGAGCGCCGCGGCGCTGGTGCTCGCGCTCGCCGCGAGCGCGCGGCCCCAAGACAACCCCGCGAGCGCGGGCGCCCGCCCCGAAGACTGGATCCAGCTCTTCAACGGAAAGGACCTGGCCGGCTGGATCCCCAAGATCAAGGGCTACGCGGTCGGCGAGAACTTCGGCCGGACGTTCCGCGTCGAGGACGGGCTCCTCAAGGTCTCCTACGACGCCTACGACGAGTTCCGCGACCGCTTCGGCCACCTCTTCTACGAGAAGCCGTTCTCGCACTACGTGCTGGCCGTGGAGTACCGGTTCGTGGGCGAGGAGGTCAAGGGCGGGCCGACCTGGGGCCTGCGAAACAGCGGGGCCATGATCCACGGCCAGCCCGCGGCGACCATGGGCAAGGACCAGGACTTCCCGATCTCGATCGAGGTCCAGTACCTCGGCGGCGACGGGAAGGCGGAGCGCCCGACCGCGAGCGTCTGCACGCCGGGGACGCATATCGTAATGGGCGGCAAGCTCGTGACCGAGCACTGCATCACCTCCACCTCCAAGACGATCCACGGCGACGCCTGGGTGCGCGTGGAGGCCGAGGTCCACGGCAACGGACGGATCGTGCACCGCGTGGACGGCGTCCCAGTGATCGAGTACGAGAAGCCGCAGATCGGGGGCGGGGTCGTCTCCGGCTTCGACCCGGCGGTGAAGCAGGACGGCAAGATGCTCGAGGAAGGCTCGATCTCGCTCCAGTCCGAGAGCCATCCCATCGAGTTCCGGAAGGTGGAGCTGCTGAACCTCGTCGGGTGCATGGACAAGAA